>CAMCII010000072.1 GCA_945874505.1 Bordetella parapertussis
GCAAGCCAACACGCTGTCCGTCGAACACTACGGGCAGCTTATCTTGGGCGCCGGCTAAAGACAGCCGCAGCCCATCATCGCCCGCAAGCATTGGGCGGCGTGGCAACTCGTCTAGAGTGGCGATCAATTCTTCGTCGCTTAGCCACAGAACATCGCTGACAGCGCCGCGCGAAGGCAATGACTGTCCCAGTTCAATAAAGGTCACTGCTCCGGCGCATTCTCCGCCGATGTTATCCAACAGAGCAAAATCATTGCGGTCTGACACCTGAAACTTTTTAGCAATCAGCCTGCGCATTTGCCCTTCAGGAAGCAAACCAGCAAAAAATGGACGAGTAGTTTCATCATCAAAAGACTCTTGCTGCAGCGGCAGAGAGTAAGACAACGCTATTGCTTGCGGATGCGAAAGCCAAGTTGTCTCGTACGCGAAGTGCAATCGCCCTTTTGCAATCGACAACGTACCGACATGACGATCGAAGAGCCAGACAGCAAGTTCACTGCCCATGAGCATTTCCTTGTGCTGTTGAGTCTGCAATTGCCGCGGGCAGCCCGTCTATCGCAAGCTCGCCACCTAAGGCGTCAATCACACGCAGCACTTGCTGTAACTGCACCGTTGCCTTACCCGCTTCAAGATCCACGATAAAGCGCACGCCGACACCTGCCGCAAGTGCTAATTGTGGCTGCGTTAGGCCTAGCTGCTTACGGGCAGCGCGAAGTGCATCGCCCAACTGGTTAGCTGATCTGATCGAGGTCATATTTTCGATAGTTTACCGTAAGGGAAATTATCGTATAAAACCGCTCATGAAGCAATATAAATTCCCGTTCGGGTAATTTGATTGAAATGGTGACCAGCAACTCATTTAATTTACCGTTCGGGAATTATTTTGAATAACGAAAACATATATGGCGAGACGTATTCGGTCAGCCCAAGCAACCCGCGCACTCTACCAAAAGAGCGCGCGGTAATTTCCCACCACTTATCGATAAACCAAATCCCTCAAGCCCAGTGACAGCACAGGCACATAGGTGATCACCATCAAGCAACACAGCACCACGATCACGAACGGCCACAGGCGGCTGATGACTTGATCGAGAGATAACTTAGCGACCGTACACGCGGCAAACAGGTTCACGCCAAAAGGTGGGGTGATCATGCCTAACGCCAAGTTCACCACCATCACCAAACCAAAGTGCACGGGGTCGATACCGAAGTGAATGGCAACGGGGGCCAAGATGGGTGCCAAAACAAGAATCGCGGCACCGGTCTCGATAAACATCCCAATGATAAACAGCGCGGCATTGACACCCAGTAAGAACATAGCAGGTGACTGCAGCACGGCTTCAAGCCAGCGACCGATCGCATCGGGCACGCCTGCGCGTGTTAACAAAAAGGCGAACAACCCAGCGTTTGCAATAATGAACATAATCACTGCGCTAGAGACGACCGACTTTTTAAGGATAGGTAAGATATCGCGAAATTTGATTTCGCCGTACATCACCATACCGATCAACAAGGCGTAGAACACGGCAACGGCAGAGGCTTCTGTTGGCGTAAACACGCCCCCGTAAATGCCACCCAAAATAATGACCGGCATCAACAACGCCCAAGCCGCCTCGAAGGTGGCACGACCAAAACTCAAACGCCCCACGCCATCGCTTTTGCCCCAACCTTTAAAGCGGCAATAAAGATGCACAAAAAGCATCAAAGAAACACCGACCAAAATGCCAGGCCCAAAACCTGCGATAAATAACTCACCGATTGAGACTTCAGCAGCGACACCGTACAAAATCAATGGGATCGAAGGCGGAATCACCACGCCAAGTTCTGCGCTGGTTGCCTGCAGGGCTGCCGCGTAATTAGATGGGTAACCATGCTTAACCAAGGCGGGGATCAAGATGGCGCCAATGGCAAAGGTCGTTGCCACGCTCGAGCCTGATACCGCTGCAAAAATCATACAGGTCAGCACGCACGTCATGGGCAAGCCACCCTGCACGCCACCCACAATACTCTTGGCAAACTCAACTAGGCGACGAGAAATGCCACCCGTCTCCATTAAGTTGCCAGCCAAAATAAAAAACGGAATCGCCGCCAACGGAAATTTATTCAACGAGTTGAACATCTCTTTCACCGAGACGAGCATATTGACGTTGCCAATTTGTATCCCCAGAATCGCGGCCAGTCCGATCGAGACGGCCACAGACACTGTGAGTAAAAAACACAGCAACATCGTAATCAGCATGGTCAAGCTCATTGCGCATTCTCCAATTCTTTACGCTGTGGGTCAAAGAAGTTTGCAATGATCGCAGGGACACAGAACAGCCCCCCGACCGGCAAGGCTAAATAGGCCCAAAACATCGAAATGGATTCAAGACCAATGACGGTCTGCACGCGCCCACGAGTAGAGTAATCCCAGCCCCACCAAATAATGATTGCGACAAGAGTTAACGCAGCCACGCTCGTCACAAAATCAAAAAACCGCTTACCACGCGTGCCCACTAATCGATACATCACATCAACGCTTACCATTGCCCCTACCCTAAACGCATAAGGGACGCCCAGAAATACCATCCAAATCAAACTAAAGCGAATCAACACTTCAGTCCATTCAGCAGGGATTTCTAATATGAACCGCATCACGACTTGAAACAGGCCCAGAGTTGCCGCAATGGCCATCATCAGGCATGCAATCAACAACGAGAACCGCGTCGTCACGCTTTCAACAGCAAGTAGAATATTTTTCATCTTGTTCTTCTAAAAAAAAACAAGCGCGCCACGTGTGTGCCGCGCTTGAATTTATTTTTAATCAGCTACGAGTTTGCTGCAATTACTTGTAATTACGAATCGCATCGATTTTGTCTTTGCCAAACTCTTTTTCAAACTGGGTAAATACTGGGGCTAACCTGGCAACAAAGGCAGCTTTATCAACGTTCTCGATAATGTTCATTCCCTTAGCACGCAAGTCAGCTACGCCACTGGCATCATCCTTGTCCACGCGAGCACGCGTTGCGGCCGCTGCTAGTTTGGCGGCATCCAAAAACACCTTTTGATCAGCTGGCGACAGTTTGTCAAACGACGCTTTGTTCATCAACATCAGAGCTGGGCTGTAAACGTGTGCAGTCAAAGTCATGAACTTTTGCACTTGCTCAAACTTAGCCGCCATAATCACTGACAAGGGGTTTTCTTGACCGTCAACCACGCCCTGTTGCAAGGCGGTAAAGACCTCAGGAAACGCCATTGGTGTCGTGATAATGCCAAAACCTTTGTAAGCAGCCACGTGCACAGGGTTTTCCATCGTGCGCATCTTTAAGCCTTTCAAATCATCAGGCAGATTGATCGGGCGCTTGTTATTTGTCATATGACGCACGCCGTTTTCAGACCAAGCCAAGGCTTTGAACCCTTTGCTCTCAAACTCTTTCAACATTGCCTGCCCAATCGGACCGTCTAGCACGGCACGAGCATGTGCCTTGTCACGAAACAAGAAAGGAATATCTAAAATTTTGACGGCTGGCACAAAATTGGGAATTGGACCGGTGCTGGTACTGGTCAGTTCTTGGGTACCCAACTGAACAGACTCGATACTTTCACGCTCGCCACCCAGACTGCCTGAAAAGAAGTTCTTAATAATGATGCGACCCTTGGTGGCCTTCTCAACTTCTTGCGACAACACGTCAAGACCAGTGCCCTGGTGCGAGTTTTGTGCGATCGAGACGCTATTACGCATCACGACCTGCGCCTGCGTCACGGACGCTAAACCTAGGGTTAGGGCTCCAGCGACTGCCAAAGTAATACGTCCGATACGATTCATGTGAGAGATCTCCGAATTTGAACAATTGAGTGACACGGGAAAAGCTGCCTGTGGCGCACATAAACTATTGTGTGTTTTAAGCGCCTAAACGATAAAAAACGTAAAAATCCGTTTTCAATACCCGATGACCCAATGGTAGGGCAAAGAACTCGTTTTGAGGCTTAGTAGTATCCCTTGCTTTAGCGTTATAAATCACTCTAACCGAGCCTTATGATTTCGGCTGCAAACTACTGGACCGCCAAATTTCGGGGGGCTGAGTGATGGCGCTGCATCATGCAAAGTGACTTGGGGACCACAAAGCTCCACCCCACAGCTTTTTGCGGATGATTGGGTCATTATTTTTGCGAACCATTAAGCTAGAAATACCCTTGAGACTATTCACAAGTGTCGGCACGGCCACTTTAGGTGGATCGTTCACCAGTCAGCGTACGTGACCGTTTTCCCCCTCAAGGTCTATTAGCTCTGACTCGAAATCAGTGCAAACGTTAGCAAATATCGGGCCTATGTCGTCAAGTATCTTTTTTGTGAATCCCACGCCTATATTTTGTTACTCAGAACCAGTTTTTGTTGCAAAGACTCATTGAATGTGTATCTTACAGATACAACTTTTACACAGCTGATTTAGTGATCTAGCTTGATCGCGCAAATATAATTCAGGGTATGAAACGTTTGCAGGCTTACAGATGTGACGTTTCCGCTATCCTGAACCAAAACAGATTCAGTTAGACCAAAGCAATCACCTTATTTTGTTGCCCAAGCTTGGCTGGCTGCGTTACCGCAACAGCCGTGAGGCACTGGGTCAGGTGCGTAACGTCACCGTCAGTCAGGCGGCAAATGGTTCATCGCGATTCAGACCCAACGCGAGCTTGAACAACCCTTACCAACGACCACAATGGCGATTGGTATCGATGTCGGTATTGCCCGATTCGCTACGCTGAGTAACGGCAGCTATATTGCCCCACTGAATAGTTTCAAGACACACCAGCAGCAACTTGCACGCCATCAGCGTCGCATAGTCCAGCGGTGTGATGCGAGCTCTTGTGCGGCCTGGTGACAGCAATTCGGATAAGATGTGAAACACGATTTGTCCTGACAGCGATATCGCACTCAATTCGACCACTCAACCTTTTGGAAGACCATCATGAAAAATATCCTCACGAAAGCCTTATTGGCCTCTGCCCTTGGGTTGACCTTACAAGTGCAAACGGCAAGCGCTCAAGTCGTCTATTGCACGAGCCCCGGCATACCGGTTCGCTGTGTGGCACGCCCAGTTGATGTTGGCGCACCCGGGGTTGGGGTTCGGCCGGGCGTAGGCGTTGGTGCACCAGGTGTTGGTGTTGCGCCTGGGGTTGGCGTTGGTGCTCCAGGTGTTGGTGTTGCGCCTGGGGTTGGCGTTGGTGCTCCTGGGGTTGGTGCTCCTGGGGTTGGTGCTCCTGGTGTTGGTGCTCCTGGTGTTGGTGCCGCACCAGGTCCAGGCGCTGGCCGCGCGGGCGCAGGGCGAGGTGGCGTTGAGCGTGAAGGTGCCGAAGGCCCAGGGGCAGGCCCGAATCGCGGCGGACCCGCTAACCGTGGCGGCGCACGCTAACCCACGCTGCGCACGGCGACCGTGGTCACGCGCCTTGAAACGATCTAAACAACCAGAAACGCGGCTAGCGCTTTAACACGCGCGACGCCGCCTTCAAAATCAAGGTTGCGATCACCTCGCTGCGGGGCTCTTTGAGATGCTCAGCCAAGGCATCGAGCGCAATAGAGACGTCTGGATCCAAAATCATTTCAAGCCGCTTTGCGCCCGCTTCAAGACGTCTGCGGCGGTGTTCGGCAGTGCGCTCGACTGCTGAAATCGGCGTTTTTAAGCGCGGACGCCCTCGTCTAGATAAACCCGGTAGAAATGCTTGCCCCGCCAACGTTGCAGCACTGGGCACTGGTTGATTCTTTTGAGGTTGGGCCTTTTTTGGCTTCTTAGCCGGCTGAGCCGACAGGGTTTCGGCTGCGACCTCAGATGACTTGGTATGAGTAGCAACTTGTCCTGATGGATCAAGCGCAGGCAATGCAAGATCTAAGTCATCAAAAAGAGACTGAGGAGTCGGAGTGATCTTGTTTGCATTCATGGTCAGTTGATTATAATTAACCGGATATTAATTATAGTGCAATCCAATTAAAATGCGTTTTTTTAATAAAAGAACCGGATTTGTTTAAATTACAATTGGTCTTTCAGTGTGGCTGACTTCATGCCACTGGCTGTTTACCAAAATGCCACTACCGTTTACTAAAGCTGAACTCAATCAGGATCAGTCAAATCCCCATCGCCTAACGACCTTTGCAACATCGCTGTGTCACGCCAGGCGCCAAACTTGTAGCCTACCGCTTTGAAAGTACCCGCAAGCGTAAAACCGTGACGCTGGTGCAAACTTACCGAAGGCGGGCTTGAATCCCCAACGACCGCCATCAACTGCCGATAGCCTTTCGCCGTACAAATCTTGATGATTTCAGCGAGCAGCAAGCTGCCAATCCCCTGCCCGGCCATCCCTTCGTGCACGTAAACCGAATCTTCAACCGTAAACCGATAGGCCGGGCGTGGGCGATAGAGCGTGACATAGGCGTAGCCCACCACTACCCCATTTTGTTCAGCCACCAGATAAGGCAGATGTTTAGCGACAACATCGGCGCGGCGTTGCCGCATGTCGTCGAGGGTGGGAGGCGACAGCTCAAAAGAAGCCGTACCATGCAAAACGTGATGCGCATAAATCGCCTGAATGGCCGCCACGTCGGCTTCAAGACTATCGCGAACCAGCACGGTGGGGGAGGTAGGTGACATTGGGGACTTGTTCAAATGCTAAACAGCTGGGCTGCCCTCTTGATTGGCTTAGACATTGCTCGACCTCTCGGCAAGAAACTTGCCGTTTGTTTTTAAGTTTTTCTAGGTTTGCACTTTGCCTAAGCACCATTCACTCAGCAACCACCCTTCTGCTCGGGCTCGATGATAGCCCAATCAATTTTGATTGGATTAATTTGTTTGTGGCGGTTCCAGAAGACCTCAAACGAACCTTGCTTGCTTGAGCGATCAAGAAAGGATTGAAGATCAGGACTAATCCGATTGCGTAGCTCTACACGGTCCAGCACAACCAGTGCGCCGCAGCGCTTGATCAACTCAGGCGTCACCACTTTTGCTTGGCTATACAGGCCATAAGGCAGTACAAGCGGTTGATACTTAGACAGCACCGACACGATACCCGCTGTCCAAGTTTCACCAATCACAACTTTTAAGGGCCCAAGCTTTTGCTCATCCCAGATTTTATCGAGCGCACTCACCAAAGGCTGAGCGGGGTAATTAGCCCGCCCTTTTTTGCCGAGCATATCTGCAATCGCACCGTAGTACAGCGCCATACCAACGCCCATCAGCACGTTCAAGAACAAACCGACAGTCAACACTCGCCCGACTGTTACTTTTGCATCAAGCGCGGGCACCCAGCGTAAGACATATAAACCGAGAAGCACAAAAAATGCGGTCGCCCAATTCGCATTCAAGGTGATGAACACCATGCCGAGCAGCGAGGTCAAGATCATCGGCCCCAGTGCCGCAAAACTAATAAAGCGCCATTCAGAATTTTGGGTCATTGAAATTGACGCGGCTGGATTTTGTGCTTTGTCTTTAAAACCAAACCGCAGTACCAACAAGGCAATCAGTACAGGCGAAAGCTTGCCCGCCTGACTCGCTAAAAAGCTCACCACACGCTTAAAGTGGTTCACCTCTGCCCCAACCTGCTTTTGCATGTATTGCAAAGTGGGCGCATTTTCGCGCAACAGCCACTCAATATGCGGGATCAAGGCGATACCGCCCGCCACAATCGCCAACACAATCCCCACGAGGGCAAAGCGGTTGTGGCTGCGTACATCTTGCAACAACCACACCCCCATCACGGCGAACCAAATCCCCGCACTATATTTGGTCAGCAGGCATACGGTCGCAGCGACCCCCACCAACACCCAGCGCCACCATTGTGGCTGGCGCATCGCCAGTAGTAATGCCCAAAGAAACAACGCGGTAGGAAAAAGCTGCAACAGATTTGAACTGACCTGCAAACCGTTGATATTGTGATACACGATCAAGCTAGTAAAGACCACAGCCATCAAGGCGCGCGCGGGGCTCACACACAGCAAACTAATCCGCCACACGACTATGAGCATCAAGGCAATATTGGCTTGACCTGCTACATAAGTCACCCAAAACGAGCGTCCAAACACAGCGGCCCATGCATGCACCCACCAGGTGCCAATTGGCCCAAACTTTGGGTAACCCCAAGCCGGCGACTGCATCCAAAAAAGCTCTTCGACGCTGTCTTTATGCGGCGCATTGAAACTGATCATCGCCATCACCGCCCAAAATACGGCATTAAACGCGATGTACACCAGGGTGAGCCGCGCGAGCTGCCTTGAATCGTTTGAATCAATGCGACTCAAGGCGTGATCGATACTATGGCAGATAGCTAGATTTTTAAACATTCATTAGCTCAGGTGATTAACTTCAATTGACTCACAACACTCATGTTAAAGTGATTTGGACAGAGCACCACAATTCATGTCTTTGTTCTAGCCGAGGTCAATTCACTGACCGACCGGTATGAATCAGCTCAAGCACGGCTTGAGCAAACACTGCAGGGACTTCTTGTGGCATGTTGTGTCCTACCCCAGGCACCACTCGGTGCGAGCGCGGCCCTGTGAAGCGGCGAGCATTTGCCTCTGGTTCAGAAGGCGGACGCACTCCATCATCAGCGCCATCAAACGTAATGGTTGGCACAGTAATCACAGGTTCGGCCGCTAAGCGACGCTCGATCTCAGCGTAGACTGGATCACCCGGGACTAAACCAAAGCGATGGCGGTACGAGTGAATCACCACATCAACAAAGTCAGGATGATCAAACGACGGAGCGCTACGCGCGAACGTCGCCTCATCAAAATTCCAGGTCGGCGACCATAGGCGCCACAGCAATTGGATGAAGCCTTGCCTGTCTTTTTGCAATCCGGCACGCCCGCGTTCGCTATGAAAATAATACTGATACCACAAACGATGCTCACGCTCTGGTGTGTCAGGCACTAGCGCTTGGGCGATATTTTGAATGTTGTAGCTATTAAACGAAACAAGCCCTTTGCAGCGTTCAGGCCAACAGGCAGCAACCACGCAAGCAGCTCGACCACCCCAATCGTAGCCAGCCAAATAAGCTCTGGGAATCTGTAAGGCATCCATTAAGGCCAGCAAATCTGCCCCTAAAGCGGCCTGCTCACCCGAGCGGGGCGTAGCGCTATCTAAAAACTGCGTAGATCCGTAGCCTCGCAAGTACGGCACAATCACGCGGCACCCCGCCGCAGCCAAAAGCGGCGCGACCTCAGCGTAGGCTTGAATGTCGTATGGAAACCCGTGCATCAAAAAGACTGGGGTGCCCTCAGCAGGACCCGACTCGGCGTAACCGATGTTTAAGACGCCTGCATAGATTTTTTTCGTAGCTTGCATAATGAGAGAGCTCTACTGAGTGTCTAGTTATTCGAAACTAGTATTTTACGGCCCTCTTAGCCTAACATTATTATGACTTTTTAACTGATTGAATAACGCATCAGACCTTGCACTTGTCTATTTAGCTAAACGTAATCGTGTTTTAACAATATAGATCATGGCCCAACGAGACAACAATACAAAAGAGACAAAAAACAAAGTCACGAAAAATACAATAAATAGTCGATCACCGGTGTTCGGTAATCGCTCTGCTGTCAGTAAAGAGTAGCTCACCGCCTCTCTTACGCCCAAGGCTGCCCCCACTGCCGTGGTAGAAGCCACATTGACAAACAGTCTAAAAATGTTGGGGACGATAAGCAAGGCTTCTCGCCTCTTTCCAGCATCCAGTAGCCTAAAGTAATCCAAGGTTGCATCAAACACACCAGAGATCGACGAAAAGCATAGGCCCACCAATAGGGCAATAACAGGTGCCGAAAATAGGTTATTTTCGTCGATGATTACATTCATTGTGAGCACGCCTAACGCGATATACATCACAATAAAAACGGGTAATGCTCTGAGCAAAGTCAGCAATAGGTTAACCACTTTGTATAAAGATAACTTTCTATGGACAACGCGCGCCAACGGCATGCCAACGATTAAACCAATCAGCACTGCTAGCAATCCCATCCAAAGATTCTGTAAAAAAGCGTGCAAAAATCCTGGTAAGAATGCAAAGAAATCAAATTTCACGAGTCTTTCTTCCCATGCTGTGAGGCGACGTCTGGCTTTGACAAATACGCAAAGGCCTTAGTCGACAGGTAAATCACCAGTTGAATAGTCAACAAGTAAAATACCGCCATGAAAACATAGGTGCTTGTGCGTGTGCCTGTAAACGCCGTGATATTAATCATCACTGAAAGCAATTCTGGAGTGCCAACAAAAGAGGCTACCGGCGTACCTTTTGCTGCATTGATCAGACAATTTCTGACTTGAATAAATGTCACTGAAAAAATACTCTTGAGAGATTCGGTAGTCGGTTCTGGACGAGTTAACAGTGCATCTCGCATCGCTACCGCAGCATTTGCTCCGTTGCTGATCCCAATCACAAGTATCGCCATCACAATCGTTTGAGCGGGCGTAAATGAACCAAAGCGATTTAGTAACACTGCAGCGACGACAAACAAAAGGATAATCGGCGTATTTTGAAAGAGCAATGTCACTCCGTAACTACCCCAAGCACAAAAACGATTTGTTGAGCGCATCAAGGTAAAGAGGAATACAGCGAACAACAACACTGCGACGATTGCGCCGGCGAGGATCAATATCGAATTAATCAATCCTGAAAGAAAAAACTTTAGCGCAATCTGACCAGTTAGCATGGGCATACTAAACTCAATACCCAGCGTTTGCGTGAGCCATCGCTCTACACGTTTGACAGAATCAGCCATCGCCGAGGCTTGATCGGATAAATTAGCAGCCTCGCCCAAGCACTGAGCAGGCAGTCCGTCAGCCGTAGGCGTGCACTGACTAGATCTCCAAAGTGTGTGCTGTATTTCTAAAAAATCCGGATTGACATCGTGTTTGCGCGCACTCTCAATTAAAACTCCAGAATGGTGTAGTTCAGCAATAATTTGACCCATCACAATACCGAGGGACTTGTCCTCATTTTTGACGCCCATCCCCATGGGAACATCTAAAAAAGACATTTTCTCTGTCACAATATTTTTAAGATCAGCAGAGGTATGCTTGCTTTCAAAGGTTGCCCTAAGAAACGCCTGATCATGCGCAACAAAGATACAGTTTCCCAGACGTACGGCATCAACTAAGCGATCCGACCTGTGATAGATCATCATCCTAATATTGTTTTCAGCTAATACAGTTGAAAAAAATGTATTGAGCGGCACACAAACCGAATGAGTTCTTAAATCCGTTATGACAGAGACTGGCAAGCGGGCTGGGCCAAAAACACTGCTGGGGGACGAGTAGTAATGAGGCTTCGTGAAAGTGACGATCTTATCTCTGGCGACGGTATGACTCATCGTCGCCAAGATCAGATCAATTTCTCCGTTTAGCAATTTTTCAATCCGATTGCCTGCGTTCACGATGACAAACCTTGGCTCAGCGCCTAAACGCTTAGCGACCAACTGTGCCAGATCAGCCTCGTATCCAACGAACTCGGTCCCTTCGCGCACAGACATCGACCTGTAATCGCCTCGAACACCTATTTGAATTTTTTTGTTGCACAAAATACTCTGCAACGCATCAAGCGATTTTTGTGCAGCGCAATCTACCTGCTTCGCCTTCAGAATTGACTGATCCAATAGCTCAGTCAACGTCAAGGCCGAGCTAGCCGATAGCACGCAAATAAAAGACAAGAGAGCAAATACCGCTCTACATACGTTGAGTGCTCGTAGCGTCATGTGAGTTCTGGGCTGTCTGAATCAACAATCGCTT
>CAMCII010000073.1 GCA_945874505.1 Bordetella parapertussis
AAGAACGGCAGCTTGACTGGGCCACCTACCAAGCGAGGCCGCAGCGTTTTATCGACGATAAACAATTCAATCGAACCCCAGGCAAACAGACCCGCGCCCGCAAGGGGGGCGCCCGAACCCACCAAATATAAAGACACCAAGGTAAAGCACAACGGTGCACCGCCGGGGATCATCGCCATCAAGGCCGTGATGACACCGAGCAATACCGGCGAAGGCACGTCGGCAACCCAGTACGCCAGCCCTAACACCACCCCTTCGCCGATCGCGATCAGGCCCATGCCCGTCACGGTAGAACTAATTGTGGCTGGAATCACTCGCGAAAAACGTTGCCAACGCAAGGGCAAGACTCGCTCGCCCAAGATATCAAGTTGGCCCACCATCCGATGGCCATCTTTGTACACAAACAGCAACGTGATTAGCATGAACAACAAAGTCAGCATGATGTGAAACGCATTGCCTGTTGCCGACAAGACGACGCGATAGATATTGCCGATATGTTGACCGCTGATCGCCTCGACCAGACTGCCGAGTGCATGCGGTTGGCCTAAAAACTCGACCCAATAGCTACCCAACCTCTCGCCGATATAGGGTAAGGCCACAATCCAGTCAGGCGGCGCTACCCCGTCGCGGTTTGCGGTCAAGAGCCAGGCCAACAGGTGGCTTGCTTCGTTGACCGAGTAGTACAAGGCAACAGACAGCGGCGCGACTAGCACAAGCAAGATAAACATCAACGCTACGCTTGCCGCCAAGGTGGTGCGACCGCCGCACACCTCTACCCATCTTGAATACAACGGCCAGCTGGCAAACCCAATAATCAAAGCTGCCAGTACAGGCACGACAAAGCCGCTAAAAAAATACACCCCTGCGACTAAGAGCAAAATAAGTAACAGGCGTGCAACCACGTGCACTGGCAATACCGGCTGCATTAATTCAACACTCGAATCGGACTACCCGCAGCCCAAGCTTGAATATCTGCAACGACATTTGCATAAAACACTGCAAAGTTTTCGGGTGTAACGTAGCCTAAGTGCGGCGTGAGTAATGTGCGAGGTGTTTGACGCCAGGCATCGGTAGCTGCCAGAGGCTCAGCGTCATAGACATCAAGGCCGGCACCCGCAATTTTGGCTTCGATCAACAGTTTTTGCAGCGCTGGCTGATCGATCAAGCCGGCGCGTGAGGTGTTGATCAAGTAGGCCGTTGATTTCATCGTTTGCATACTTGCGGCATCGACAATGCCGCGCGAACGATCGCTTAACACCATGTGCACGCTGATCGCATCCGACGTCGCAAAGAGCTCTTGTTTAGACACAAGCTTGACGCCAGCTTTGGCTGCACGCTCTTCGGTAAGATTTGGGCTCCAGGCGACAACCTCCATGCCAAACGCCAAACCGACACGCCCGACGCACTGGCCTAGATGCCCAGCGCCCACCAAGCCCAAGCGCTTCGCTTCGAGCGTCGGGGGCATGCTGGTTTGCCACAAGCCTTTCTGCATATTGGCCGCTTCTTTAGGAATTTGCTTAAACAGCGCGAGCAGTAATGACCAAGCAAGCTCAGCGGTTGCGCCGGTGCTTTTTGGGTCTCCGGGTGCGCCGCAGACATCAATGCCCTGAGCACGGCAAGCCACCATATCAACCGAACTATTGCGCATGCCTGTTGTGATCAGTAACCGTAGCTTAGGCAAGGCCTTGATCACTGTTGCCGGAAAGGCAGAGCGTTCGCGCATGGCGACAATCACATCGAACGACTCAAGGGTCTTGGCCAGTTCAGCAGGCTGGATATATTCAGAAAAAAAACTGACGTCAGCGTTTAGGCTATCCCACTTCGCCATGTTGGGGGCAACCTTTAAATAATCATCTAGTACAGCAATACGCATCAAATACTCCTAATTTTTTGTCACAAAATAACTACGAAATGAACGGATAGTGACATCAAGTGACATCGCTCGCTGCAGAATGGATCGCTACTTCGCCTGTTGAAGGCGTTTTTCAATATCGTCTTTCGGAATCGCACCACCGACCCGCGAGCCGTCGGCAAAAAATAACGCGGGCGTGCCTCGCACCATCAGCTTTTGACCAAGCGCCACCATCTGCTCAATCGGTACGTCGCAATTGAGCGTAGGAGGCACTTTGTTCTGAAGCATCCAGGCGTCCCACACTGCAGCGCGATCTGAGGCGCACCATGTATTACGCACCTTTTGCGTGGAATCTGGTGACAAGATCGGATACGGGAAAGTAAAGATCGTGACGTTGTTAATACTATCAATTGCTTTTCGCAACTGCTTACAGTAGCCGCAATTTGGATCTTCAAAAATTGCCAGTTTGCGCGAACCATCACCACGCACCTGCTTGAAAGACAACTCGAAAGGCAATTGATCAAAGGGCATTTGTGCCAAAGAGTCTTGACGTTCGCGGGTAATGTCGCGGCGAGTCTTCGCATCGATCAATGTGCCGTCTAAAACAAAATTCACTTTCTCGTCGGTGTACACCAAATCCATCCCAAGCTGCACTTCGTACAAGCCATAAGGAGTCAAGCGCACGGCACTGATAGGCGGATTGCCAAAACGCTCTGCAAAAAGCTTTTGCACGGCCCGCGTTTTGGCCTCGAGATTCGCATCGACCACAGGGGCTTTTTGTGCCCAGGTCGCCGACAGACTACCCAGCAAACACAGGGTGACTAGCCATTGGAAGCTCACTAATTTTTTCAAAGGCACTGCTCCTGATCGATATGTACGTCTTGCTTAGGCACCACTTTTAGCGAGAGGCCCCAGCGATTAAGTATCGCTTAAACAGCGGCATTTTTTCAACTGCCGACATCCCAATGTTGCGCAACCAAACAACGGGTGCGCTTTGCACCTTAAATAACCGATGTAATCCATCTGTCACCACTCGCATCGCCAACACGGGCTCAGCGCGAGCACGGCGATAACGCCTCAGTACCATTGCATCGCCAGCACGACGAAATGCCTCGCGTTCAGCTAGCACCTCGACTAAGGCCTCAACATCGCCTAACCCCAAGTTTAATCCCTGCCCCGCAAGTGGATGTAAGCGGTGAGCTGCGTCTCCGGCCAAGGCAATGCGCTCACCAATCATCGGCGACTGATTTAAAGATAGAGAAAAAGCCTGAAGCGCACCACGAAGTGTGAGCTCGCCCATCCGCCCCGCGGTAAGCGTTGCGAGGCGAAGACTCAGTTGGGTCGCTTGCTCTGACGACGGTAACGCCAACAACTCTTGCGCTAGCGACTCTTTGAGCGACCACACCAAAGACACTTGAGGGCCCGTCGGGGTAGAGGGCATCGGCAATAAGGCGAGTACGCCTTGCTCGTTAAACCATTGAAAGGCGGTGCCTTGATGCGGCCGCACGCAATTCAGATGTGCAACGATTGCCGTGACGCCGTAGGGTTTGATATCGACTGGCAAACCCGCTGCCGCGCGCAAAGGCGACTGGGCGCCATCAGCTGCGATAAACAGCTCGGCTTGCAAGACGGTGCCTCGGTCAGTCGTGACGCAGGAATAATCGGCATCACCCGCTTTGCTGTACGTCGCAAATTTTTCTTCGATCCAGTTCAAACCAAAAATCTGCACCGCCTGGGTCAGCACACGTTCGATCTCACCCGACTCGACAATCCAAGCTAGCTCTGGGATCGCCGCCTGCCAGGCGTTTAGATTGACAAGCCCTGCGCCATCACCCTGGATCTCCATGGCTTGCACTGCGGTTAAGCGCTGTGCGTCGAGCATATTCCAAATCCCAAGCGATGCTAAAAATCGTTGGCTTGCCGGGGAAATGGCGTACACCCGAGGATGAAAGACCTCAGGCGTGGCAGGCGCAAACGTCTGGCGAGGGCCCAGCAAGGTCACCTGCTGACCACGTCGGGCCAACGCCAGTGCCGTGGCCAACCCCACGATACCTGTGCCGCAAACAACAATTGAGGTCTTCATAGCTGTCTCAGCGCGCACTAGGTGCACCAGCCTGCTTAGGCCAAAGCACCCACATTTGCCCGGCCTGTTTCATGCGGCCGGCCTGCGCACCCGCGGCCTCACCAAACCCCCAATAAAAGTCGGCACGCGCAGCGCCCTTAATGGCAGTGCCCGTATCTTGTGCAAACACCAGACGATTCAGAGTTTGAGTCGACGCAGGCATGGTCGTGGCTAAAAATACCGGTGTCCCTAAGGGCACAAAATTGGTATCAACGGCAATCGAACGCTGCGCCATCAAGGGGATCCCATAGGCGCCTTTGGGACCGATTTCTGGATCGGTAATCGTCTCTTCTTTAAAAAATACCAAGGCTGGGTTGGCATTGAGCATCTCGGGCACGCGCTTAGGATTACGCTTGGCCCATTCGCGAATGCTTTGCATCGAGGTTTGTGACAACTGCATCTCACCTTTATCGGCGAGCCACTTGCCAATCGACACGTAAGGGTGCCCATTGTGGTCGGCATACGCCACTCGTATCGTTTGCCCGACGCCGGGGCCGTCGTTCAGTTGGACACGACCCGAACCTTGCACTTGTAAAAAGAAATTATCAACCGGGTCATTGACCCACACCACGACGGGTGGCTTGCGTGCCGAGACCTCAAGGCTTGCGCGGCTATCGTAAGGTACCACTCGATTGCCCTCAAGCTTGCCACGCACTCGCTTACCGGCAAGTTCTGGATACACTTTGCCCAAATCGATGGTCAGCAAATCAGCCGGCACAGTGTAGAGAGGCCACTGATAGACGCCACCTCGCTGACGCGATCCCACCACCAACGGCTCGTAATAGCCCGTCACGATATTACTGGCGGGTTTGCCATCTGCCCCATCGAGTCGCCACGGGCTCAGCCACGTTTGCAAAAACCTGCGAACCGCCTCGGAGTTATTGGCTGCGGGCGCACGCGTTGGGTCAGTCGCCGCCGCACAGACCGCTTGCCAAGCACGCGGCGTTGCACGCGTAGGCCCAGCTAAATTCAAGGCGGTCGGACGCATCAAACCAGCGCAATTACGTAAAAAGGTTGTCCAGACCCCACGCAAATCGTCATTGGTCCAGCCGGGTAGCTCGCCCCAACCCGTCGCTACAAATTTACTGCCCAGAGCCCGCGCGGCGCTGTCTGCCATAGGAGCCGTAGGCACCACAACCGGCGCTTGAGCACCCGTGGCCGGACTCGAATCTGGCAAAAGTGGCGGGCTTGAACAGGCAGCTAACAGCGCCAACACACCTAACAACAGAGCTCGAAAAAAAATACGTGGCATCGCGAGTGACCTTGTCTTTAGCGTTTTGAGAGGGTTTGTTGCTGACGCAACCTGCCCTTTAATGCAGAGTGCGAGGCATGGCCAACACAAATTCTGGGATGTCGACTTCAAAGGGCACCCCGTTTTCGCCCACGCAATGATAACTGCCGCGCATCGTACCAACAGGCGTTTTAAGGGGGCAGCCACTGGTGTATTCAAAGGTTTCACCGGGGCCCAGCAACGGTTGCTGACCCACCACACCCAAACCTCGTACCTCTTGAGCGACTTGTTCGCTGTCGCTGATGACCCAGTGCCGGCTAATGACCTGAGCGGGCCGCTCGCCGGTGTTGGTAATGCGCACCGTATACGCAAACACAAACTGTTGCTTGGCCGGATCTGATTGCTCAGGCACAAAGCGAGGCTCGACCGCCACGGTTAACTCAAATGGTTTCACAATGAGATCCAAAGAAAACTGCAATAATGGAATAACTTTATTTTGGTTTCCGAACATCATGCCAGAAATGACCGCCCAACCAAAAGCACGTATCGCGCCCAGTATTTTATCTGCTGACTTCGCTCGTTTGGGCGAAGAGGTCAAAAATGTTGTGGCGGCCGGTGCCGACTGGATCCACTTTGATGTCATGGATAATCACTACGTTCCCAATCTGACCATCGGTCCGATGGTGTGCGAGGCCATCCGCCCTCACGTCAGCGTGCCCATCGATGTTCATCTGATGGTTGAGCCGGTAGACAGCCTGATCCCTCAATTTGCGAAGGCGGGGGCCAATGTCATCACGTTTCACCCTGAAGCCTCCAGGCATGTTGATCGTAGCCTCGCCCTCATTCGAGATCAAGGCTGCCAAGCCGGTTTAGTCTTTAACCCTGCGACACCCCTAAATTGGCTCACCCATGTCATGGATAAGGTCGATATTATTTTGCTGATGTCGGTCAACCCCGGCTACGGGGGTCAAAGTTTTATTCCGGGCACTCTAGATAAGTTGCGTCAGGCGCGCGCGCTCATCGATGCGCACGTGCAAGCCGGAGGCCAAGCGATTGCCCTTGAGGTCGACGGAGGCGTCAAGGTCGACAATATCGGCGCCATCCGAGCCGCCGGTGCAGACACCTTTGTTGCAGGTTCGGCGATTTTTGGCCAGCCCAATTACGCTGTAGTGATTCAAAACATGCGCGAACAACTCAAACTGGCTGAAACTGGCTCGATCTAAGCGTTGAATGACGACGACTTTGCCGAGTGTGTGGCTGCAGCCCGATCTCTCTGCTTGTTGTGTGTTTAGAGACGCTTCTTGTCGTGCCTCTGCTTGTCGTGCGTTTAGAGACGCTTCTTGTCGTGCCTCTGCTTGTTGTGCGTTTAGAGACGCTACTTGCTAGTCCTACTATCCTTTTAATCGTCTTGTGTGACCCTTATGCCTCTTGAATCTCAGTCTCCATCCTCGTCTTTAGCCTTCGATGCTGTCTTGATTGATCTGGATGGCACCTTAATGGACACCATCCCCGATCTGGCCAACGCGGCCAACACCATGCGCCAAGAGCTTGGGCTATCCGGCCTGCCCCAAGCCCAGATTGCGACCTTTATCGGCAAAGGGGCCAAAAACCTGGTCATGCGTATGCTGACCGTCGATGCCGACGCCGCCTCGATCTCGCCCGAACTCTTCGAGCGGGCGCGCGAGTCTTATTTTCGTAATTTGCACCGGGTCAATGGCGATCAGTCGGTGATGTTTGATGGCGTGATACCCGGGCTTGAGTTAATGAAAAGCATGGGTTTACGCTTGGCTGTGGTCACCAATAAGGCCACCGAATTTACCTTGCCTCTACTTGAACGAACCGGCCTGGCACCCTATTTTCAGGCGGTTGTGTGCGGCGATACCTTGGCACACGCTAAACCGCATCCAGCCCCTATGTTGCACGCCTGTGACTTGTTAAAGAGCACACCCGCGCGTAGCGTGGCCATCGGCGACTCAATCAACGACGCCCAGTCGGCGCGCGCTGCTGGTTGTAGCGTTTTAGCCGTCCCCTACGGGTATAACGAAGGCCAAAGCGTGCAAACGCTTGATGTCGATGCTATAGTGGATTCAATTGAAGCGGCAGCACATTGGGTTGCGGCGCGTTAAACAGAACATTTGAAGATGAAATCATTGAGCCTGAATCAACTCGTAGCTAGCGCCTCTTGGCGCTGGTGGCGTTTTTGTCTCGGGTAAGGTTTTGTCAGCAGTCAGTCTCAAGGCTTAGGCCACCAGACTAAACATACAAGCCAAGCCCGTCCAAACATGGTCGGGCTTTTTTATTGTTTTGCCGACCTGTCAAGCGTGTTGCATTTCGCACCTGAAACCGCCCTACGAGAATGTCTAAAAATGACTGAAATCGAATTTAAAGCCCTCGCAGCTCAAGGCTATAACCGGATCCCGCTGGTCGCTGAAACCTATGCCGATCTCGACACCCCTTTGGCGATCTATTTAAAGCTCGCTCACAGCGGCCCTCAGGGTGGCAAAAATTCGTGCCTGCTTGAATCCGTTGTCGGCGGCGAACGCTTTGGGCGCTATTCGTTCATTGGCCTGCCTGCGCGCAACGTCATCCGCGCGCGCGGCACGACCACCGAAGTGGTGCGCGATGACAAGGTCATTGAAACCCACCAAGGCGATCCGCTTGCCTTCATTTCACAATATCAAAGCCGTTTTAAAGTGGCCTTGCGCCCTGGCATGCCGCGCTTTGCAGGTGGCTTAGCTGGGTATTTTGGTTATGACACGGTGCGACACATCGAACCAAAACTCGGGCCCGCGACCAAACCCTATCCGGCTGGGATGGGCGAGGGCCCGCCCGATATCTTGTTGTTGCAAGTTGATGAGTTGGTGATCGTTGATAACCTGGCAGGCCGCATTTATTTGATGGTGTATGCCGATCCGGCTCAGCCTGAGGCCTTTAATTACGCGCAGAAGCGTCTCAAAGAGTTACGGATTCGGCTGCGCAAGCCAATTGAAATCCCCTATAGCCATTCAAGCGTCGTCACCGCCGAAGAACGGCACTTTGCCAAGGCCGACTACCTGGCTGCGGTATTGCGCGCAAAAGAATACATCGCAGCGGGCGATCTCATGCAGGTGCAAGTCGGGCAAGTGATTACCAAACCGTTTAGCGAGTCACCGCTGTCGCTGTATCGCGCACTGCGTAGCTTAAACCCCTCGCCGTATATGTATTACTGGAACTTCGGTGATTTTCAAGTGGTGGGGGCATCACCCGAAATTCTTGTCCGCCAAGAGGCTCTGCCGCTCGCCGAAGGGGCGCCCGCTGGCTCGGTACCAGAAACCACTATTACGATTCGTCCGTTAGCGGGTACGCGCAAGCGCGGCGCGACCCCCGAACTTGATGCCGCGCTGGCTGCAGAATTACTGGCCGACCCCAAAGAACGCGCCGAGCATGTCATGCTGATTGATCTGGCACGTAACGACGTGGGCCGGGTCGCCAAAATCGGTAGCGTCAAGGTGACCGACACCATGGTGATCGAGCGTTACTCGCATGTCATGCACCTGGTCTCAAACGTGGCGGGCACCCTTGAGGCCGGCATGAGCAATATGGATGTCTTACGCGCTTCGTTTCCGGCGGGTACCTTAACCGGCGCACCAAAAGTGCGTGCGATGCAAATGATCGACGAGCTCGAACCAGTACGCCGTGGCATCTATGGCGGCGCCGCGGGCTACTTAAGTTACGGCGGTGAAATGGATGTCGCGATCGCCATTCGAACTGGCATCATCAAAGACGGTATGTTGTATGTGCAGGCGGCGGCCGGCATCGTCGCTGACTCTGACCCTGAGCTCGAATGGCAAGAAACTGAGGCAAAAGCCCGCGCAGTATTACGCGCGGCCGAACAAGTGCAAACCGGGCTTGATGACCCGTTTTAAACCCGCCACCGTGATACGACCTGGATTCAAACCATGCTACTGATGATCGATAACTACGACTCGTTTACCTACAACCTGGTGCAATACTTTGGCGAGCTCGGCCAAGATGTGCGCGTCTATCGCAACGACCAGATCACACTGCAAGCGATTGACGCACTTGCACCTGATCACATCTGTGTGTCGCCGGGGCCCTGCTCACCCGCCGAGGCCGGTATCTCAATTGATGTGATCAAACACTATGCTGGTAAAACGCCGATCTTAGGCGTGTGCCTAGGGCATCAAGCGATTGGCGCAGCCTTTGGTGGCAAGATCGTGCGTGCTCAGCGAATCATGCACGGCAAAACCTCAGAGATCACGCATACCAATAGCGATGTTTTTAAAGGCTTACCTTCACCCTACACCGTTATTCGTTATCATTCACTGGCGATTGAACGTGCCTCAATCCCCGAGTGTCTGGCGATCACAGCACAAACAGCCGATGGCGAGATCATGGGAGTCCGGCATAAAACTCTACCGATTTATGGCGTACAGTTTCATCCAGAATCGATCTTAAGCGAGCATGGTCACGCGTTATTGCGTAATTTTCTTGAGCTTGATGAGGTCAAGGCTTAAACCCATCGATATCCTCCTCGTTCTGAATAGCGAGGTTTCGCGGAGCAATACATGATTACCCCGAACGAAGCACTACACCGTTGTATCGAGCATCGTGAGATTTTTCATGACGAGATGCTGCATTTGATGCGCATGTTGATGCGCGGTGAGATGTCGCCCACCATTGCTGCAGCGCTATTGATGGGCCTGCGCGTTAAAAAAGAGACTGTTGGCGAGATCACCGCAGCCGCGCAAGTGATGCGTGAGTTTGCAACGCCCGTGCATGTTGCCAACCCTCAGGATATGGTCGATATGTGTGGCACCGGTGGTGATGGTAGTAGCACGTTCAACATTTCAACGACCGCGATGTTTGTTGCCGCCGCAGCTGGCGTGCCGATTGCCAAACACGGCGGGCGCAGCGCCTCGTCATCATCTGGCAGTGCAGATGTGCTTGAAGCCTTGGGCGCTAATCTGGCGCTGACGCCGCCACAAATCGCCGAGTGCATCGAAGAAATCGGCATTGGCTTTATGTTTGCACAAGCCCATCACGGCGCGATGAAAAACATTGCGCCGATTCGAAAAGAACTTGGTGTTCGCACTATTTTTAACATCCTTGGGCCCTTGACAAACCCCGCAGCAGCGGCGAATCAGTTAATGGGAGTCTTTCATTCTGATTTAGTCGGCATTCAGGTCCGTGTGTTGCAATTATTAGGTTCTAAACACGTCATGATTGTGCACGGCAAAGATGGCATGGATGAAGCATCGCTAGGTGCCGGCACTCTGGTCGGCGAGCTTAAAGACGGCGTCATTACCGAGTACGAAATCCACCCCGAAGATTTTGGTCTGACCATGGTGTCAAATCGCGGCATTCGCGTGTCAAGTAAAGAAGAGTCGCGCGATCGCGTGCTTGAAGCCCTTACCAACAAGCCGAGCACTGCCCGTGATATTGTCGCACTCAATGCGGGCCTGGCAATTTACGTTGGCAACCATGCCACCTCTATTCAACAAGGTATCAAGATGGCGTTTGAAGCGATTGCAAGCGGTGCGGCCCGCGAAAAACTCGATGCCTTTTGTGCCAAAACAAAAAAGTTTGCAGCATGAGCGATATTCTCAAAAAAATTCTAGCCGTCAAAGCGCAAGAAGTCAGTGCGGCGCGTGCGATCCATAGTGAGGCCAGCCTGCTTGCGCAGGCCAAAGCCCGCAAAGACATTCGCGGCTTTGCACAGGCGATTGAAACAAAAATCGAGCGCGGGCACGCGGGTGTGATTGCCGAGATTAAAAAGGCTTCGCCCTCAAAAGGTATTTTGCGCGAAAATTTTCAGCCTGCTGAAATTGCAGCCTCGTATGCTGCACACGGCGCAGCTTGTCTGTCCGTGCTAACTGACGAACAGTTTTTTCAAGGCGCTGACGACTACTTGCGTCAAGCACGTGCCGCCTGCAGCTTGCCGGTGCTGCGAAAAGATTTTATGGTTGACCCTTATCAAATTATCGCTGCACGCGCCATGGGGGCCGACTGTATTTTGTTGATTGTGTCGGCGTTAACTGCAACGCAGTTAAACGAGTTTGAGGCCTGCGCCTTTGAGCTTGGCATGGATGTGTTGGTTGAGGTGCACGATGCTCAAGAGCTTGAAATCGCGCTTGATTTGAATACCTCGTTACTTGGCATCAACAATCGCAACTTGCGCAGCTTTGACACATCGCTTCAGACAACGCTTGATCTGTTGTCACGCATCCCTGCTGGCAAGCGCGTTGTGACAGAAAGCGGCATCTTGAGCCCCGCCGATGTGCAACACATGCGCGCACACGACGTGCAGGCGTTTTTAGTCGGCGAAGCGTTTATGCGGGCGCCCGAGCCTGGCGTTGAGTTAGCACGGCTGTTTGCTTAAAGCTGAGCGCTTCGATCGCCTCGGCTAAATCCTGACAGTATTCGGTCTAGGCCTCGGCTTAACACCATCACTTTGAAGAGCTCGCCCATCTCGGCTTCGGACAGCAGTTTTTGCACCGCGCCGTGGGTCTGTGCAAGCGTTTTGGTCTC
>CAMCII010000074.1 GCA_945874505.1 Bordetella parapertussis
AGTCCGCAAAGCGGACCAAGACAATCTGCCCACTCAGGCGCTCTGCGCCCCTGCCCCCTAACGAATCAAGAAACATAGCACCCTAATCAAACCGATACGTCACACCCACCTGCAAGCGACTCACATACGCCCCAGAGCCACCCCAGGCCGCCTCAAAGGTGCTGGCGTTGCGCTGATAAGACAACCCGAAGCTCAGATCCTTCGTGGGCGAATACATTAAGGCAACAAGCCCATAGCGGGTCAGTGAAGGAGCCGGTTCATTAGGATTGGTATTGATCCCGCCATCCAGCGCGATTTTCCAATTAGGTGAGATATTCCAGACCGGTGCAAACGAAACCGAATACAGGTTGGTGCGATTGGCGTCTTCGCTCAAGCCGATGGTATACGCCCCGTTATACGGCGCGCGCAAATAGCCTGCGTTAAAGTGCAACTCGTAGTTCTGGTTGAACTGTGAGGCGATAAAGGTTAAACCGTAGTTCCAGGCTGCGTTACCGATCCCGTATTCTTGTTGCGCGGTACTTGAGGGCGCAATCAATTGAGGTCGCAGGACCAGGTTCAAACCCGTCTCACCATCGCCCATGAAGCGCCACTTCAAGTTCAGGGTGTAATTCGCGACGCGCGAAAATGAACCCAGTGGTTGCAAATAATAGGTAGGTGTGAACTGAAGGTCGATATTTTCAGTCAACCCATGAGAAAACGCGAACGGAAATGCCCTCGCGTTACCAACACCCTGATAGTCTTCGCCCGAACTCACACTGCCTGTGTCAGTCGAATCCTGCCCAACCAACAACAAGGTATAGAAATATTGTTCGATCTGATAACTACCCTTAGCGGTCGTACCCGCATCATCGGTATTAAGAGGCATATACGCGGCAACAGGGAAGCTGCCAAGTAGTAAACAACACAAACAAAAACTGCAAGGATTTAGATACCGGATTATTTTCATAGGCATTTGATTTTATTATAAAAATAGTCTGAAATACACAAACAAATTTAAACAAATGTACTAGAAAAATGAATTATGATGTACTAAAACAACTCAAGAATAATGAGCTCATCAACATTGCAAGAGAAAGCGAGCCCAGTTGCCTGTCACAGTAAGCTCGGCCTCTCTTAACCGCGAAAGAATAACTCAGCTCACTTGCGGCTTCTGCTCACCAAGCGAAAACTTCAAGCTTTGATCCAGAAAATCGTGGGTGTGTACTAAGACCGTCTCACCATTCATCAGCACCACGCCATAGGCTGGCGGTTCGTGGCTGCCTGGGATGTCGCCTTTTGCCTCAAAATCAAGCCAAACTTGGTGGTTTGTGCCGCGCAGGGTTGAAAATGGCACCCCGTGCCAACTACCCGAGATAGGACGATGCACGTGTCCAAAAAACAAGTGGCGCACCGAACTGAGGTACGGACGCAGCACTTGCAAAAACTCCTCGCGCTGCACCAGGCCAATCCGATCCATCGGCTCTAGCGCCACCTCAAACGGAGGATGATGCATAAAAATATATTTTGGCGTGTCACCCGAGCGTGCGAGCTGTTGACTTAACCAATGCAGGCGATCTGCACAATACCAACCAGAATGTGTGCCGGGTTGGTTGGTGTCTAAAAATAAAAACTGCCCAACAGCGGTCTCTTGTACACCTTGCACAAAGCCGTTTCCGTCTTGTAAGGCATCATTAAACACACTCCGAAACAATTCGCGATTGTCGTGATTACCCAAAATCAATGTGTACGCGGGCTTAAGTACCGAAAGGCTCTGATGCAGAGCGTGATACGCACCCAGTTGCCCCAAATGCGTCAAGTCACCAGTAATCACCACTTGATCTGCGTCGGCGTGCAAACTATTAATACTTGCCACCGCAAGGTTCAACCGCTCAAGGGGATTCAACCCATACAAGATTTGGTCAGGTTCGACTAAGTGGGTATCTGTTAAATGTATGAGTTTCATCTTTATCCTTGAGCGAGTGTGCCGATTTAAAACCTGAATAACTCAGGCGTTAAGTTTATTGACGTGGTAAAAGTTTTTGAACTGAAGCGGTCATGTCATCCAACACCTTTTGCGGCTCTTTCGCGCGGCTGCCCGACGCGATTGATTGCAAATGATCGTTAATGACATCCGTAATCTTCAAACCGTTTTCACCCGGAAACGCATACCAGCCTGTCAAGTAAGGTAATTGCTTGACAGCGGTAAAGTGGTTAGGATTTTGCACATAAAAATCCTTCAGATAAACGTCATTGGCAATCTTATTTGGCGGCATATAACCAGTCGTTTTCGCCATGATTGCAGCGCCCTCAGGACCCGTGACAAATTTCACAAACGCCCACGAAGCGCTTTGTTTTTCAGGCGTTTTCGCAACAATCACGACGAGGTTGCCACCAGCTGGCAACTTGCCATTTGGCAAGACACTCGGGTAGACCTGAGTCTTGAGTTCAAACTTGGTACCGATCATTTGCGTGATCTTGGTTAAGTCAGACGTCGAAGTAAAGTGAATGCCAGTCTTGCCCGCAACAAAGGCGCTGCGTGCGTCAGGTTGCGCTAAGTTAGGCATACCGCCTTCCGTCACCAAACTAGCAATCATATTGATCGCAAATTTACCGGCATCGCTGTTAAACGCAACCTTTGACTCGTCAGCATTGAGCATGGTGCCAGCCTGACTAAACACCGGCGCTTGCCAAAGCCAGTTTCCGGTAATGTCCCAAGCATAGGTCACACCGTGATGACCGCCCTCCAAGGCTTTAATTTTTTTAGCTAAAGCAATGACCTCTGGCCAGGTTGTTGGCAAATTCGCAGGATCACCGCCAGCTTTTTTAACCAAATCTACGTTGTAGTAAGAAATGGGCAACGAAATCGCAAAGGGCAGGCCATACACCTTGCCTTGTGACGTACCAATATCAAACATGGCCTTATGAAAGCCTTGTTCATCAAAGTTTTTTTCTGCAGCGATAAACGCATCAAGAGGTACCGCGATCTTGCGATCGACCAACACGCGCAAACGATTTAAGCCTTGAAACGTGACGTCAGGCAACTGATTGGTGACGGCTTCGCGAAGAATTTTTTGTGTGCCTTCTTCATAACTTGCATAAGGCGCGCGGTAAACCAGAGTGATATCAGGGCGCACTTTCAAGAAGGCTTCTTTTAGTTGTTTGTGTGTTTCTTCAAACAACTCAGGATAAGGATATTGAACAACAACCTCAGTGGCTGCAAAAGACAAAAGAGGCACAGCCACCAATGCAGTTTTGACTGTCAGCGAAAGCATTTTTAAAATCATAAAAGCTCCAAAAGAAACGTTCTAACAAACTACGGCTTGGCTCAAATGAGCCACTTTAAAAATTCAATTCATCACCCTAAAATTCACTTCATGCCCGTCATGGTGATACCTTGTACAAACCGGCGTTGTAAAAAGATAAATGCCACAAGCAACGGGGTAATGATCACGGTTGCAGCAGCCATCAACGCACCGAAGTCAGTCCCGGCATCATCGTTACGAAAATGCACAACACCGAGCGGTGGCGTAAAAAGCGCCTGCTCATTCACGGCAATCAAGGGCCAAAAATAATCATTCCAGTGCGCAACCAACGAAAAGATCCCAAACGCGGTCAACGCAGGATAGGCAACCGGCAACATCACCCGCCACACGATGCCAAGCTCTGAGATACCATCCATACGAGCCGCGTCAACCAGGTCGTCAGGCACGGTCATAAAAAACTGTCGCATCAGAAAAATACCAAAGACTGAAATCGTCCAAGGCAAAATCAACGATGCATAACTATTCAACAAGCCCAGCTGATGTAGCAGCAAAAACACTGGGATCGCGACGGCGTGTGGTGGGATTAACAAACAGGCGAGCACCAGACCAAAGACAAACTCTCGGCCCTTCCAGCGCAGCTTAGACAAAGCGTAGGCCGCAGGCAGGTTCACAAACACTTGCAACAAAAAAATCGCGAATGTGACAATGACTCCGTTGAGCAGATACTGGGCAAGCGGTGCCTTGGTAAAGGCCCTTGTATAGTTCTCAATCCAATACATGCGATCGGGCAACCAACGAATATGATCAACATAAATTTCTTCAGGCGGTTTGAGCGAGGTCAGCACCATCCAGACGAACGGAAACAACACGACCGCGGCCAGTAACAGCAGCACCACATGACGCAAGGCTCGACTAAGCATAGTGAACCTTCTTTTCAAGATAACGAGTTTTGATCAAGGTCAACGCCAGGACAATCACCAAGAACACAATCGTCACGGCCGAGGCGTAGCCCGACTTAAAGAATTCAAACCCTTCGGCGTACATGGTGTAAAGCAACACCTCGGTTGACTTACTCGGCCCGCCCTTGGTCAAGATTGCAACGGTGTCAAAGACCTGAAACGAGCGGATCGCCGTGATCACCACCACGAAGAGCGTAACGGGCCCTAGTAACGGCCAAGTCACTAGACGAAAGCGCTCGAAGGCAGTTGAGGCGCCGTCCATCGCCGCTGCATCATAGAGATGTCGCGGAATCGAGACCAGCCCAGCCAAAAACAAGACCATATTGAAGCCGAACTGATTCCAGATCCCGATCGCCGCAAGCACCCAAAGTGCGAGCCCTTCTGTGCGTAGCCAATTATGCGTCGGTAAACCGAACTCTTTTAACAATAAATTCAAAAAGCCAAACGTGGGGTGCAGAATGAATTGCCACGAGATTGCCATGGCAATCAGTGTTGCCATGACTGGCAAGAAAAAAATCGTACGGTAAAAATCCTTAAAACTTTTTTGTGCTTCAATCAGCAGCGCGACTCCCAACCCGAGCAACACAGACGTTGGCACCACTACCACGCTATAAAACGCTGTATTACGAAACGAACGCCAAAAGTTTTTATCGTGATAAAGCTCGATAAAATTTTCAACACCGATCCAGTTGAATGATTTTGCACCTAATTGATAATCGGTAAACGACAAGCCCAACACGGCAAGCAGTGGGCCCAGCAAAAACATTGCCATCAACACCAAGGCGGGCCCCAACAAATACATGGGCGCCCAATTTATTTTGGTTCTCTGTTTTGCAGCATGAGGCTTAAGCGTCTTCATATTCGCATTCGCCTTTATGCCGTTTCGAGCGCTGGCGCTGCAACCTTCACCTGGACATCTTGCCAAGTTGCCCTCACCGTCAAGCGCGGGCCTTGGTCAGAAAACACGAGCGGCAACGTCGACAAAGACACGCCAACTAACGCACCGAGCGTGACACGCGAGGCCTGTGGCGCGACACGCACAATGACAGGCTCTGTTGCTTGTTTGGTGCGCACATGTACGAGCGTGTCCGAGCCTAAGTTTTCAAGATGGGTCACAATCCCTCGCAGCGCAGCTTGCTCTGGTAAAACCAGTGCACACTGCTCACTTCTGAAGGCAACGACAACACCTAGCCCATGCGGTGCATCGACGCGCAAATCAAAGCAACTTTTGGCAAGAGCTTGGTATTCGGTCTCTGCGAGTTCAAGCTGACCCTCGCGCACCCAGCCTTGCAGCATATTGATACGAGGGCTGCCCACAAATTCGGCTACACGTAAATCAATCGGATTACGATAAATTTCGTCGGGTGTGTCGTACTGAAGTATTGAGCCTTCCATCATCACTGCGATGCGATCTGACATTGTCAGTGCTTCAGCCTGATCGTGCGTCACGTATAAAAAAGTCGCGCCTAGAGTACGATGTAGCTGCGAGAGCTCGCTACGCATATGCACACGTAATTTTGCGTCAAGGTTGGATAAAGGCTCGTCCATCAAAAACGCCTCGGGTTTACGCACCATGGCACGCCCGAGCGCGACACGTTGACGCTGACCACCCGATAACTGGGCAGGCTTGCGGGGCAAGAGCGCTTGAATACCAAGCGTAGCCGCAACATCTTGGATATCTTGACGAATCTCTCGCTCGATATGTTGCTGCAGGCGACTAAACAAGCTCACACCAGGCAAGCGTTGCCAGACATTCAAGCGGCGCATCCGCAGCGGCACAGCAATATTGTCGTAGACACTCAAATGCGGGTAGAGCGCGTAAGACTGAAACACCATCGCTAGATCTCGGTCTTTAGGATGCAGACGAGTCACATCGTGCTGGCCCACCATAATCGAGCCTCGCTCTGCGACATCCAGGCCCGCGATCAACCGTAGCAGCGTTGACTTGCCGCAGCCAGAGGGGCCGAGCAAAGACACGAACTCACCATCTTTGATCGTTAACGATATGTCTTGTAAGACAGACGTGGCGCCAAAAGACTTTGATATTTTTTGAATGACGATTGCGGACATGTTGCACACCTAAAATACAAAGTGTGCAAACCATAGCAAGCGCATATGACGAACGGGTTGCACTGCAAAATGTTCTTTCTTGCAGTGCTGTCACAACGATGTCATCAAACCTCAACCATCAAACCAGACTCACGCGAGAACTTCACCACACCTCAAGCTCGCTTCACGCTTGGTGTGCCTCAGTCGCTAAACCATCTTCAAACGACAAATACGTTGCGCAACGACTGCGGCGACAAGCGCCTTGAGTACATCGCCAGGTAAAAAAACCACCATCGCCCAGCAGGCTTTGGTCAGGCCCATTTTTGTGACAAGTGCCAGCCAGGGGATGCCGATTGCGTATACCAATACGATTCCACCCAACATGGCTGCCAACGCATAACGCACGATCTGCCACTTCGAATTTGACTGAAGCGCCTCGTGCGAGCTTGAGTCTGTCTTTAGCTTGCTATCACGATTCAGGACAAGCGCCAGCCATCCTGTGACGACAGCCCCAGGAATCATGCCTAACAAAAACCCAGCCGTCGGGCCTGCCAACACAGCCAAGCCGGCCCGTCCACCTGGCAATACCGGCAGGCCCAACAAAGCAATCATCACATAGAGCAACAACACGAGCCCTGCCCGCTTTGGGCCCAAGATTAAGCCCGCCAGCATCACACCAAAGGTTTGCAACGTAACGGGCACTGGCACCAACGGCATTGGTATCGGAGGCACCAAGCCCAAGGCAATGATGAGCGCCGTGAATAAAGCAATCAATACAATATCTTTTGTTTTCACATCAACCTCTATTCAGTATCCGAGTATCTTTTTAAACCAACAACTATTTGTGATTCGCACATCTGGTTTCAAACCAAACCGTATGAAGCAGCTGCGCGTCGCTTTTTTCAAGCCAACAGCTGCTTGTTAGCCGCGCGCATCAATCGCCTCTGCAATTTCATCCGCACGCCTCAAAGTACGCAGTAGCATGGGTACGCCCATCGTCAACGGACTCGGCACGAGCCCCCTTGCGAGTTGAGCCTCGCGAATATCCTGCCACTGCACAGCAAGTTCAGGGATCAATCGCAGCGTCAGCCCAACACCTAGCGCAACGCGATCGGCATCGACCCAACCTAATCGTTGAAACGGCCACAGCAACCACACGACGACTTGCATCATTTGCGTAAGCGGCGTGGTCATCGTGACGACTAACGCGGCCAGCACCAGCGTCAATAGCCGCAAGATCATCTCAAGCGCTTGCAGCAAGCCCTGAGACCAAACAGACAAACCACCCAACACCAGCAACATCCAAACGAGCGGGCGCAGTTGCTGCCACACCTGCCCCAGCGACGCACCTGCCCAGCGTACCAATAAACACACGAGGACACACGCCACCCATAAAAACAGAGGCGAATGCACCCACATCAGTGCACTGCTGCTCAACGCCAAGACGGCCAGCTTTAAACCGGCGGATGTGCGGTGCAAACAGGTGTTACCAGGCAAATAAAGTGATCCAAGCATGTGTTAGCCGCAATGCGCTTGGTACCAGGCCAACGCTTCGGTAGGTGCACCATCAAAGGCCAAGCGTCCTTGATCAATCACCAAGACACGGTTCATTTGCCGCATCAAGGTCAGATCGTGACTCACCACCAAGGCGGGTTGCGGCAAGCCTGCCAAATGCTGTTCAAACCGATTACGCAGGCGCAAATCAAGCTGTGTGGTGGGTTCGTCAAAGACCAATATCTCTGGCTCGGTGGCGAGCACGGCAGCCAAGGCGACTAATTGACGCTCGCCGCCCGACAGCGTGTGCACGCTGCGTTCGGTCAAATGACCGACCCCTAGGCGCTCTAAGGCGGCCTGAGCGCGCAAAGCACGCCGTTTGAGATCGGGTTCGCGCCGCTTGAGCCCAAATTCAATATCCTCGTGCACCACCGGAAACACGATCTGGTTCTCGGGGTTCTGAAAGACAAACCCAACCTTTCGACGAACCGCCGCGACCTCCCGTGCAGTATCGAGCCCATCCACCCAAACCTGACCGGTTTTCGGCAAAAGCAGGCCGTTGATCAACCTCGCCAACGAGCTTTTGCCCGAGCCATTGGGCCCAACCACCCCGATACGGTGCTCGGAAAGCTTCAAGCTCAGGTCGGTGAGCACCAATCGGCATTCGCGCTCGGCAGAAACGTTTTTAAACTCGATTAACATGGTGGTTGATTATGCACGATATCCCTCGGAAAACCCGCACTCCGGTAAAATGCGCATGGCCGCTGGGCTGCAGCCAGAACAAAGGTCATTGGGTCACAAGCGGCACAACAGCAGATTTTGCCGGGTGACTCCAAAGCTTTACCGAGCAGGCTCAAACTTCTACTCATTTGCCTCGAACTTTTTTAAATATTTGTACTCGAATAAACAATATGAAAAAAATCATCAAAACCGACGCAGAATGGAAAGCCCAGCTTTCTTCTGAAGAATATTACGTGGCTCGCCAAAAAGGTACCGAGCGGCCGTTTACAGGCCGTTATTGGGATCACAACGAACCTGGCGTTTATCGCTGCGTGGGTTGCGGCACCGCGCTCTTCGCCTCTGACACCAAGTTTGATGCGGGCTGTGGCTGGCCAAGCTATTTTGTCGCTATAGATGGCGACAATGTGCGCGAAGAAACTGACCGCACGCATGGCATGCTGCGTACCGAAGTCTTGTGCAATGTGTGCGATAGCCACTTGGGTCATGTGTTCCCTGACGGCCCTCCTCCAACGGGCTTACGCTATTGCATCAATTCACTTTCACTGACTTTTGAGCCACTTAAGCCTTAAGGTCGACCGCGTCACACGCAGCGCTGTTTTACAAAGCCAAACATGAAAAAATTTCTCTTTGATCTATTTCCATTGATTCTATTTTTTGCGGCGTACAAGTTTGCCGATATTTATATCGCCACAGGTGTTGCAATGGCCGCAGCCATCGTGCAGATTCTATGGATCAAACTGTCTGGCAAACCGATCGAAGGCATGCACTGGATCAATCTTGGCGTGATTGTGGTGTTTGGCGGCGCGACGCTTTGGTTTAAAGACGACGCCTTCATCAAATGGAAACCCACCATGCTCTACTGGCTTTTTGGTGGGGTCTTGTTAGGCAGCCAGCTATTTTTAGGCCGCAATCTGATGCAAAAGCTGCTGGGTGAAAAAATCTCGATGGCCGCAACTGCCTGGCATCGTCTGAACCTAAGCTGGGCGCTGTTCTTTATCGCCGCGGGTGCGATCAACCTTTTTGTTGCGTTTTCGGGCTATTTCACCACCGACCAATGGGTCAGCTTTAAGGTCTTTGGGCTGATGGGCTTACTGATTGCCTTCGTCATCGGGCAGTCGGTTTGGCTTGGCAAACACATTGAGACTAAAGACGGCGAGCCCAAATCATGAGTGCCTCGCAGACACCTACCAACCCACATCTAAGCCTGCTACAAGAGCGCTTAGCGGCTCTCAAGGCCACCGAACTCACCATTCATGATGAGTCGCACTTGCACGCTGGGCACGCCGGCAATCAGGGTGGGGCGAGTCATTTTCGCGCCACAATTGTGGCTGACTGCTTTTCTAACCGGCCGATGGTTGCGCAACATAGGCTGGTGTATGATCTTCTGCGCGATTTAATCCCATACCCGATTCACGCTCTTGCGCTAACGACTCGGGCGCCCTCCAAAGGAAATCCATGAAACGTATCATTATGCTCGCCGCCTCGTTGGCGCTTGCTGCCCCGCTATATGCACAAAATGTAGCGACCGTAAACGGCAAACCCATCACACAAGAAAGCGTCGATCAATTTGTCAAACTGCTGGTCAGTCAGGGCCAGGGCGCTACCGATACCCCTCAGTTGCGCGAGCAGGTTAAAGAAGAGTTAATCAACCGCCAAATCATGGTGCAAGCCGCTGAAAAAGCCGGCATCGCAAAAGACCCGACTGTGGCGATTCAACTTGAGTTAAGTCGTCAGGGCATTTTGGCTCAGGCGCTGATGGCTGACTATGTCAAAAAGAATCCTATCACCGACGCTATCGCTAAAGCCGAATACGACAAACTCAAAAAAGCTGAAGACGGTAAGTTTGAATACAACGTGCGCCATATTTTGGTCGATGACGAGAAACTTGCAAACGACATGCAGGCCAAACTCAAGGCCAAATCAGCCAAGTTTGCAGACCTCGCTAAACAGTCGAAAGACACCGGCTCGGCTGAAAAAGGCGGCGATCTTGGCTGGGCACCCAACACCAACTATGTTGAGCCCTTTGCCAAAGCGGTAGCTGCGACCAAGAAGGGCCAACTGGCCAGCGCACCGGTTCAATCTCAATACGGCTGGCATGTCATTGAAGTGATTGACGTTCGTCCAATTGAGTTTCCTCCGTTCGAACAGGTTCGCCCTCAGCTAGAAGAAATGATGAAGCAAACCGCACTAACAACCTTTCAGGCTGAACTTCGCGGCAGCGCAACGATTAAGTAACTGAAGTGATCGGTCGGCTACGCTAGAGTGCGTCAGCGAAAGGCCTCGCAGCAATCAACCTTGAAAGCACCAAGCCTCCAGAGATGGCGTCAGCCGTCATCTCTGGGGGCTTCTCATTTTTATCCGTGCTCGCAATGGCGGTAGCAATCAGAGTTGCGATCGCGCGACACAATGCCTCTAGCTTTGTGCCAACAACTCGCGCAAGCCATCCTCGTCAAGCACCGTCACGCCCAGTTCACGGGCCTTTTCAAGTTTGCTGCCAGCATCGGCGCCCGCCACCACAAACGATGTTTTTCTTGAGACAGAGCCGGTGACTTTGCCGCCAGCTGCCACAATCAAACTCGAGGCGTCTTCACGCGACCACACTGGTAGCGTGCCCGTCAGGACAAAGGTTTTGCCAGACAAGCCCGCACTGCGCGCAGCCACCTCTGCCTGCGGCTCAACGCCTTGCTGACGCAAGGCAACCACAATCTCTTGATTGTGCGTTTCAGCAAAAAACCGCGCAAGCGAACCTGCTACCACAGGCCCGACGTCGTTCACACCCAACAGTTCATCTACGCTTGCAGCCATCAAGCTCTCAATAGAGCCAAAATGTAACGCCAGATCACGCGCAGTCGTTTCACCGACATGACGAATCCCCAAAGCAAAAATCAAACGCCCGAGCGGCGGTTGTTTAGCTTGCTGTATCGCGGCAATTAAATTGTCTGCTGATTTTTGCCCCATACGCTCAAAGCCTGCAAGTTCAGCGGCTTGCAAGGTAAAGATATCAGCGAGCGAATGAATGCGTTCACGATCCACTAGTTGCTCAACAAGTTTTTCGCCTAAGCCTTCGATATCAAGTGCCTTGCGTCCTGCTGCGTGAATCAAGCTTTG
>CAMCII010000075.1 GCA_945874505.1 Bordetella parapertussis
GCCTGAATAATCGGGAGGCCTAACTTAGAAAAGCTGAACATGGCGACTCCTTTTCTAAGCGCAAGAGGCTTGTTTTTCGTTCTAAACCACCCGCATAGCCCGTCAGGCTTCCGTTCGCACCGATGATTCGGTGGCAGGGCACAACGATACTCCAGGGGTTTTTTCCAATCGCAGCGCCCACGGCGCGCACTGCCTGTGGTTTTTTGATTCTCTTTGCCAATTCACCATAGCTGATTGTTTCTCCAAACGGAATCAACAGCAGCTCTTTCCAAACCGACTGTTGAAACTCTGTTCCCCAAGGAGTTGAAAGAGGCGATTTGAAGTCACGCAGAGTGCCTCCGAAATAAGATTGAATTTCGCTCGCGCACTGGTCTAACCATTTTTGAGAGCGCACCGCTTGCCAACAGGCGATGTCAGGATGGTGTCTTTGATTTTCAAACCAGAGGCCTTTGATCCCTTCATCACTGGCTGCGATAAGGATCTGACCTAGAGGTGAGCTTATGTGCTTGTATTGAAATGTCATCAAGATTCCCTATGTCAAAGCCGAATGACTGCGTCACTGCGCTAAGGTTGCCATTTTTTTGCGATGGCGATCGTTTCAAAGCTTGTACTGAAATAGCACTTACGTTTTCGAGTAACGATGACAATCTACCAAATGGTCATTCACCATCCCTGAGGCTTGCATAAATGCATAGCAAATCGTTGAACCTACAAATTTAAATCCCGCCTTCAATAAAGCCTGGCTCATTGCGTCGGATTCAGCGGTCGTGGCTGGAATCTCAGTCATCGAGAGCCGTCTATTCAAAATGGTTTTGTGGTTCACAAATTGCCACACAAACTGACTAAATTCATGACCAACGCTTTGAAGCCTCAGGTAAGACTTCGCGTTGGTGATGGTCGAGGCAATTTTAAGTTTATTCCGAACAATCCCAGGGTTATTCAAAAGTTCTAGAACTTTTTCATCATCGTAGGCTGCAATTTTTTCAGGCTCAAATTTATCAAACGCTTTGCGGTAATTTTCACGTTTTTTTAATATAGTCGACCAAGACAGCCCCGCTTGAGCTCCCTCTAAAATGAGTAATTCAAACAAGGCTCGATTATCCCAGACGGGGATTCCCCACTCGGTATCGTGATACTCGCGGTAAAGGTCAAAGCCTTCACACCAAGGGCAGCGCTTCATCTCATTAGCGCAATGACGTAAGCGGAATGTGGTTTTTTCACAGGTGGTAGGGAAGTTGAGTTTTAGGTAGTCTAACGCAACACTGAAAAAGTCAAAACTCAAGCGCGAACGCTGGGGCTTTTCAGTATCACTAAAGCTAATTCATGTTGAAATCTCGCAAAGTCGTCTTGTTTGTTGCAATCACTGCATTGGCCTGCGCGCTGCTAGCAGTCTGGGTCAGCTTGGCACCTCATTCCAATCCCGACTACGACGCCAGCAAACCACACCATCGCGCCGACGGGTTCGTTAACCGCTACATCGAACGCTCAGACAAACCAGGCCTGTGGCGTTGGCAATGGGAGCGCCTGCGAGATGGGTTGCCCACGCCGCCCGCTACCCCCATCATTGGGGTGAAGCCAGACCGTGAGTTGATCAATAGCGACAGCCCACAGCCCCGAGTGACTTGGGTTGGGCAATCAACCCTGCTGCTTCAAATCGATGGCCTGAACTTGTTGACTGATCCGCATTGGGGGCAACGCGCTTCGCCCTTTAGCTTTGCAGGACCCAAGCGTCACCAGGCACCTGGCATCCCGTTTGACCAACTTCCAAGAATCGACGCTGTCGTAATCTCACACAACCACTGGGATCATTTAGATCAAGAAACCGTTCAGGCTCTCATGGATCGTCATTCAGGCATTCGTTTCTTTGTACCGCTTGGCATCCAGTATTGGTTCAAGAAAGAAATTAAAGGCGCAGTGTTGCAAGGCCCTGCGCGAAACGTCATTGCGCTGGACTGGGATCAACACGTAAGTATCAAAGGCAAAACAAAAAACCTTGAGCTGCATTTTCTGGCGGTGCAGCACTGGAGTGCCCGATCACTTGGCGATCGCTACGAAACACTTTGGGGCAGTTGGGCCTTCATGCATCCAGATTTGCGCTTCTGGTTTTCTGGCGACTTGGCTTACTCGCCAGACACCAAAGATATTGGTGAGCGAATGGGTGGCTTTGATTTGGCGGCCATTGCAATTGGTGCATATGAACCTCGTTGGTTTATGAAGGACTCCCATCTCAATCCAAAAGAAGCCCTTCAGGTCATGAGAGACGTCAACGCTAAAGCGGCCATTGGTATCCACTGGGGAACTTTTGACGGTATGAGCGATGAGCCTTTAGACCAGCCACCGAAGGATCTAGAGATTGCCAAGAAAGAGTCATCTTCGCCCTTGAACTTCTTTGTGCTTAAGCACGGTGAGAGCTGGGCGTGGCGGTAGTTTTTGCTGAGCGTCCTGAGCTCGCTGGGCGAGGTCAGCCACTACGGAGCGGTACGAAGTATCCACTTAACTTAAGGATTGATAGTGATACCTTGTTAAGCATTATTGATGGTGTGTAAGTGATCAAAAACCGATGGCGTCTATTCCTGACAAGTCCACAGAGGCAAAAGCCCCGGCGCGAACACTGGGGTTTTTCAGTTTCCGATTATGGTCGGGGCGCAATCGACCGGGGCCCAGGTGCCAGATCCTTCACCTTTTGTGTTCAAGGTATCAATGATCATTTCTTAAAAATCATGACCCAGTCGGACTTCATGCTGACGATTAGCCACTTCTGTATCGCTGCCTCGTCTAACGCTTTATCGAGACGACCAACCGGAGACTTGCGATCGTACGCAACTTCGCGCTCATTGTCTGTGTGATGAATGATGACACCAAGCCGGGTGCCAGAGCCTGCAGTCACCCATTGAAGCATTTCTAGATCTCCGTCTGAATTACCAAACGCGGCGATTGGCCGACGGCCGATAAACTGGTGAATGGCGACAGGCTTATCTGCCTTATCGTCGATGAAATTTATTTCGGGCAGTCGTATTAACTCGGGGATTCCATTGCGCGACACGAGTTTCGTTTTAATTGAGCTCCCAATCACTTGCTCAGGCGGGATACCATATACGCGTTCAGTCCATGGACGCATGAATTCAACGCCACCACCCGAAACAATATAGTTTTTAAATCCATGCTTCCTAAAATAGCTAAGTACTTCAAGCATGGGTAGATAAACCAGATCTGTGTAGGGTCGCTTATGTGTTGGATGTACCGCCTTAGACAACCAGTCGGATACGATCTTTGAGTAGTCAGTTGTACTCATCCCGGCGTGGGTTGCAGTGATTAACTTAAGCAGTCCGTGTTCGCCTTGCTGCCGCAGTGTCTGGAGATCGCCCTCAAGTGCGGCCTGAAAAGGTTGCGTGATGCGCCAGTCAGGGTGCTTAGGCGCCAATTCCTTCACTCGATCGATCGCAAACGTTAATTGAACATAGTTTGGTTGCTCGCTCCAAAGCGTGCCATCATTATCAAACACTGCGATCCTATCCTCAATCGGAACAAAAGCAGGTGAACCGGGTTGAGTTGTCTGGTGTATAAAACTGATGATCAATTGTTTTGCCGGCCCATTGCGCCAAGAGGGTAAAGGGTCTGCCGCATGCGCAGTGCTAACGCTGAGAAACAGGATGCTAATCGTTCTGATGATGAGATTTTTCATAATTTTTGAGGTTGGCTAGTCCATCGTGCTCTAAGCGTATGAGATTGAAATCGATTAATAGCCAGTTTCGGACAAGCTGTTAAAAAAAATAATTTGCGCACCTCGTACCCGCCTTCGCCGTCCTGAAATATTGCTCAGGTATACGTCTAGCGATGACAATCTACCAAGTGGTCATTTACCATCCCTGATGCTTGCCTAAACGCCTAGCAAATAGTTGAACCTGCAAGTTTAAATCCCGCTTGCAGTAAAGCCTTGGTAATTTTCACGTTTTTTCCTATGGTCAACCAAGAGAGCTCCCGCTTGAGCTCCCTCTAAAGGAAATCAGGGTTTTAGCGATTTTAAATTAAGTTAATTTTTGTAATGAGATCTAAAATTCTATCGCAAATTTTTCGATGCTGTCTATAATATTTTTCATACAAATCCTTAAAACTCTAACGATCAAAGGATGTCCCTCATGTTGCTCTGGCTCGTGCTCGCTTATCTCGCTGTGTCGATTGCTATAGGTTTGTATGGCGCCTCTAAGGTGCACAACGCAAAAGACTATGTAACGGCTGGGCGTAATCTGCCTTTCGCTATCGTGCTTGCGATGGTGTTTGCGACATGGTTTGGTGCTGAAACCGTCCTAGGAATTTCTGCAACTTTTCTAAAGGAAGGATTTAGCGGGCTCATCTCTGACCCTCTGGGCGCTTCGATTTGCCTTGTACTATTCGGATTGATTTTTGCGCGCCCACTCTACCGAATGAATCTTCTGACGCTGGGAGACTTCTTTCGTATCCGGTATAACCGTCAGACAGAGCTGTTGCTTTCTATCTGTATCGTGGTGTCTTATCTTGGATGGGTGTCCGCACAGATCACGGCACTTGGACTCGTATTCAATGTACTGTCGGGCGATGCGATCACGATGACGCAGGGTATGTTGATCGGAGCGAGTGTCGTCGTGCTGTACACAATCTTTGGTGGTTTGTGGTCGGTGGCTTTAACCACGTTTGTGCAAATGATAGTGATCATCATCGGCTTACTACTGGTGACTCATTACGCTGCGGATCAGGCTGGTGGTGTCGCGAATGTGATCTCTAAGGCAGCGGCTGAGGGTAAGTTTGAGTTCTTACCAAAGCTACAGTGGTTGGACATGATTGCTTGGATTGCAACACTTTGCACGATGGCTTTAGGCTCGATTCCCCAGCAAGATGTCTTTCAGCGCGTCAACTCGGCAAAAACCGAAACCATCGCGATCTGGGCCACGACGATCGGTGGCGTGGCGTATTTCTTTTTTGCGGCAGTGCCTTTATTTCTGGCGTATACCGCCAATATTATCGATCCAGAGATGGTGTCTAAATTGTTGTACACCGACGCTCAACTCATCTTACCTACACTGATCGTGGAGCATATGCCGTTTTATATGCAAGTGATATTTTTTGGCGCCCTAATCTCTGTCATCATGAGCACCGCATCAGGAACGCTGCTTGCGCCATCTATTACCTTTACCGAAAATATTCTGAAAGGGTTCGTGCCTGATATGTCCGATCGCACCTTGTTGATCGCGACTCAAGTGACGGTGTTGGTGTTTAGTGGTTTGGTCACGTTGTATGCAATCGGAACAGAAGCCTCGATTCATACGATGGTTGAAAATGCCTATCGAATCACGTTAGCTGGCGCGTTCGTGCCGTTAGCGGCTGGATTGTTCTGGAAGCGAGCAAGCAATCTAGGCGCAGCGTTAGCGATCTTGTGTGGGCTCTCTACATGGATCATTCTCGAAGTAACCGGCATCGACGAACCGGTGCAACCGCAAGTCTTTGGCGCAGTTGCAAGCTTGTGCGGAATGCTCTTTGGATCTTATCTGTCACCGAATCGGCATCCGCTCATACAATCGCACTGACTGTCTTTTAAACGCTTTTTGATGGTCAAGATGCACGACTACGCTCTTTAGTGATAATCGGTTGTTGTTAAAGGCGAATCGTGTTTGAAACAGCATTGTTGTGGATGTAGACTAGATGCGTAATAGTCATTGCGCAGGGTCGGTATCGCGTTACGCGCGTATACCCGTGGCGCATAATAGGATTGGTCGCTGCAGCAGTTGCTGCGGCGGCAGGGCAAGTTGATGTATCCTATCAGGGGAGGGCAGTCACTGGTTTGATCGCGTGAGGTAAATGACGCCTGCTGGCTGTACCGACACTAGAGCGTCTGCCCCAATACCCCAATACCCCAATACCCCCATTGTCGCGCAGGCAGGCAAAAAAGACTTTCTATTTAACTCTTGGTTTGCAATCGTCGAGCCGACCGGTACACCTAAAGACATCGTTGCAAGACTAAATATTGAAATTTAAAAGGCCATGTTTGATTCCGAAACGTGAAAAAAGATTGTCGATTTAGGTGCCACGGTACGCGGTACAGATGCGCAAGAGTTTGGGGCAATAACCAAAAAGCAGTACGAACTCTACGGAAAATTTATCCGCGGCAACGTTATCAAAGCGGACTAGTCATCGACTATTTAGTGACAAAGCGAGAAGCTGTTGGACCATAACATTACCGTCATCACAACCATTGCTGCGGCTTTTATTGCAGCCTTGTGTCTTGGATTCCTCGCAGAGAAGATTAAGGTTCCTGCGCTGGTCGGGTATTTGGTGGCGGGCATTGTGATCGGCCCAGCGACGCCAGGATTTAGTGCCGACACTGCAATCGCTGCTCAGCTGTCAGAAATCGGCATCATGCTGCTGATGTTTGGTGTTGGTCTACATTTCTCGCCGAGTGAATTGTTTTCGGTCAAGCGAGTCGCTGTCCCTGGCGCGCTGATACAAATGTCGTTGACAACGTCGGTCGGTGCTGGGATCGCATGGCTCTGGGGCTGGGGGTTTGCGCCGAGCCTCATCTTTGGGCTTTGCCTAGCATGCGCTAGCACCGTGGTCTTGCTGAAGTCGCTTGAGGCCCGTGGCGAACTCGACACGATGGGGGGCCGTATTGCGGTTGGATGGTTAGTCGTTCAGGATTTTGTCACATTGTTGGCTCTGGTGTTACTGCCGCCTTTCGCTGAGATCATCGGCAGTGCAAAAACGAGCACTGGTGCTGCAAGTGCGGGGCACGATTCGCTTTGGCTAACAGTTGGCAATACGCTCCTGCTTGTAGGCGCCTTCGTCGCGCTTATGTTTGTCGTGGGTAAGCGTGTTTTACCGTGGTTGCTGTGGCAGGTTGCGAAAACTGGCTCTCGAGAATTATTTACTCTGGCAGTTGTGACGACTGCAATTGGCATTGCTCTAGGAGCAGCGTCATTCTTTAATGTCTCTTTTGCGTTGGGCGCCTTCGTAGCGGGTTCCGTTATGCGGGAGTCAGAGTTTAGCCATCGAGCGGCCGAGGAAACTCTGCCCTTACGCGACGCATTCTCGGTCTTGTTTTTTGTATCGATTGGCATGACGGTTGATCCGGCAGTATTTCTGAGCCAGCCCGGGCGGATACTGGTGGTAGTGATAGTGGTCATGTTTGTTAACTTCGCGAGTGCGGTCGCGATCGTCATTGCGAATCGATACCCCCTGAGCACGGCATTATCTATCGGAGCGAGCTTGGGGCAAATTGGTGAGTTCTCAATCATTCTTGCAGGGCTTGCTTTAAGTTTGGGCGTGATTAACGCAGAGGTGATGAATCTCGTGCTCGCTGGTGTATTGTTGTCTATCACGTTCAACACTCTGCTTTTTAAAGCAGCGGAGCCGTTGCGTCGCTGGGTGCTTAGTCGGTCAGCCTTTGCGAGGAAGTTAGATCTAAGACAGGACCCCACTGCAGCGTTACCCATGAGCACAGATCGCAAATATTTAGAAGGACAGCTGGTACTTATAGGGTATGGGAGAGTAGGAAAGAGGATAGGCCAGGCGCTAATCGAGCGTGGTATTCCTTACGTGATTATTGAGCAAAGTCGAGAGCGGGTTGAAACCTTGCGAGATGAGGGCTTTGCTGCTGTATCTGGAAACCTTGGCGATCCTACGGTGTTGATCCAAGCGCACATTGCGAAGGCGGCCATGCTTGTTATCGCAACTCCAGATACCGTTCATGTCAGACAAGTGGTTGAGACAGCTAGATTATTGAATCCAGACATTGAAATCATTGTACGCACGCATAGTGAAGATGAGTCCGAGTTATTAACAGCAGACGGTTTCGGGAAGATATTTTTTGGGGAAGAGGAATTGGCGAAGGGGATGGTGCGCCATATATTTGATCGTTTCGCACCGAAAACGCACTGATTCTGATACTCAAATTTGATCTCAACTCGAAAACTGAATAGTGATGGAGCATGGGTCAAATGAAAGAAGGCCCCATTAATTTACGGGCCCCTCATCTGAAAACGCTGAGACTGATTAGTTATAAAGAAATGATAAAAATGTCGTTTTGATTTTAATGAGTTTTTATTATGCTACTAGACTGTTCGGATATGCCGTTCCGGATAGCGTTTGTGTAGCCGGCCTCGCGAAGATGAGATATGTCGAAAATTTATGTGATTCATGAGAACTCTGCATGGGTAGAGCCGTTGCGAGCCGCTTTTCGAGAGCTGGATTTACCTTACAAGGAGTGGTTTCTGGACGAAGGCAAACTTGATCTGTCCGTGCCTCCGCCTGAGGGAGTTTTCTACAATCGAATGAGTGCTTCCTCGCACACTCGCGATCACCGCTTCGCGCCCGAATACACGGCTGCAGTGTTGTCTTGGCTTGAGGCTCACGGTCGGCGTGTTGTGAACAACAGCCGCGCCCTGCAGCTTGAAATTAGCAAGGTTGCACAGTATGTTGCTTTGCAAAATTACGGGGTCAAGACCCCCCGCACCATTGCTGCAGTCGGCAAGCAGCACATCATTGAAGCCGCCCGTCAGATGACCGGTTCATTCATTACCAAACATAATCGCGCAGGCAAAGGCCTGGGCGTAAAACTGTTTCATACGATCGATGCCCTGCAAGGCTATGTGAATAGCGTGCAGTTCGAGCCCTCTGTCGACGGCATCACGCTAATCCAGCAATACATTCGCGCACCGCAGCCTTTCATTACGCGCGTCGAATTCGTAGGCGGCAAGTTCCTGTATGCCGTGCGCGTGGATACTTCGCTGGGGTTTGAGCTCTGTCCAGCGGACGTCTGCCAGATCGGTGATGCTTTTTGTCCAGTAGGCGAAACTGTACCCGAAGCGCCTGCGCCACGCTTTCAAATCATCGCGGGTTTTGACAACTCCATCATCCAGCGTTATCAGCGCTTCATCGCCGAAAACGGGATAGGGATTGCCGGAATTGAGTTTATTGTTGACGAGGCAGGTGAGATCTACACCTACGATGTCAATACGAATACAAATTACAACAGCGACGCTGAAGCTGCCGCTGGACTGTACGGTATGCGTGCGATTGCCAGATATCTTGGGCAGGAGTTGCATGCGCTGAATGCCCGCCGGGCAAGTGTTCACGCGGCTGCAGCTATTGCCTGACCGTAGGGGCTGTGGAATTTGGCAATAGGTCTAGATGTGTGTGAGGATGTAAATTACTTTGTGTAAGTTCTGGCGGCCTATTAACCTCTTATTTGAGGAGCCGTCATGTTAAGCACAGAAATGGATCGCGTAGCTCTACCGACTGAGCTACCGAGCCAACCGTAGGACGAGTTCTCACACCAATTCAGACAAGCACACTTAGTCGCTTGCTGTCACACTCACCAGGACAACCGGGCATCTCAGGTTTGGGTGGCAACACCCCGGCGCACTGGTCGTTGACCCAAGAAACCCCCGCTAAAGCTAAGGCTTAGCGTGGGGAGAATTCATAAATCAAAAGATCCATAGCAAACATGAGCAAGTAAAGCTAATTCTTTTAATTGTTCATCACTCATATTTTCTGGAATAGTTCAAAATTATGTCGGGTCCGAGCACCCGACCCTCAATTGCTTTCAGTCACTGATCCCTGTTACTTTATTGCCAAATCCCCATGAATCTGTGTGGTCTGTAAGTGAAATAGCAACGACTCTAAGGACGAGGAAATGAGAAAACTATTGTTAATCTGGCTCGCTTTTGTTAGCGTGACGGCCTTTGCGCAAAGCCAATTACCTCCATGTAAGGGAACGGTGACCAGTAGTTGGAATAACTGCGTTGGATCTGTAACGCTGCCTGATGGCTCAAGATATGCGGGGAGTTTTGTATCTGGCCAATATTCCGGGCGAGGAACAAATACGGCTTCAGACGGCGCTCAATATGTCGGCGAGTTCAAATTCAACCGAATGAATGGTCAAGGTACGTACACCTTCAAAAATGGTGCGATTTACAGTGGCGAATGGAAAGACGATAAATATCACGGTCAGGGCACTTATACATTCGCTAACGGGAGCAAATATGTTGGCGAACAGAAAGACGGTAAATATCATGGTCAAGGCACTTTCATATTCGCTGACGGCGGGAAGTACGTGGGCGAATGGAAGGATGGCACACGAAGTGGGTTGGGGACATCTACGTTAGCCGACGGGAGCAAATATGTTGGCGAACAGAAAGACGGTAAATATCACGGTCAAGGCACTTTCACATTCGCTGACGGGAGGAAGTACGTCGGCGAATGGAAGGATGGCACACAAAGTGGGTTGGGGACATTTACGTTTGGCGACGGTAGCGTGTACGTCGGCGAATTTAAATCTGATCAAAGGGACGGGCAAGGGACCCTCACCACGCCAGACGGTGGCAAATACGTTGGTTCATTCAAAAATGGAAGTTTTGACGGCCAGGGGACTTTGTCCTTCCCTTCGGGATCCACGTATGTTGGGGAATTTAATAATGGCAATTTTGGCGGTACAGGCACTTACACACAGCCAGACGGCAGAAAGTACGCCGGCCAATGGAAAGATGGTAAAAAAAATGGGTTAGGCACTCTTACGTTTCCCGACGGAGCCAATTACGTTGGTAATTGGATGGACGATAAAAAAAGTGGGCAGGGCACCTACCTCTTCCCCGACGGAGGTAAGTACGTCGGGGAATACAAAGACGACAAATATAACGGGCTAGGCACCTTCACATTCGCTGACAGGAGCAAGTACGTCGGCGAATGGAAAGATGGCAAATATAATGGTCAGGGCACTTTTACGTTCGCCGATGGCCGCACTCAGACAGGACTCTGGAAAGATAACGAGTTTGTGAAGTCATGACCCAAGAAAGCTGGAAAACCGCTTATCGCTCGTTTTATTACGAGCATGCACCCATTCCGCAAGATCTGACGCTAAATCCCAAAAGCACTGCTTTGCTCATCATAGATGTTCAAAACACTTACCTAACCGAGTCCTCGGATCCGATTGAGCGCGTACGCTGGGCGCCGTTTATGACGCGCATGCATACTCAAGTCATTCCCAATATAAAACGTTTGATTGAAACCGGGCGAGCTCGAGCGATGAATGTCCTTTTCGCTCGCATCGCCTGTCAAACGCCAGATGGACGCGATCGCTCGCTTTCACAACGTAAACCGGGGTTCAACAACCTTTTGTTGCCTAAAGACGAGTGGGCAAGTCAGATCATTGATGCGCTGAGGCCGAAACCTGAGGAAATCGTCGTACTAAAGACGACCGATAGTGCGCTTACCGGGACAAACCTTCGTCTCATGCTGCATAACCTAGGCGTTGAGCATGTCATTTGCGTGGGGCTCTTTACCGACCAATGTGTATCAAGTACGGTACGAAGTCTGGCTGACGAGAGTTTTGACGTTACAGTTTGCCACGATGCGTGCGCTGCCGCGACAGATGAGATACATGACAACGAGCTAAAGGCTATCAACTGGATTTATTGCCAGGTAGCTAGCACGGATGAAACCATAGGTTTTATTTGTTAAGTATCAACACTGCTG
>CAMCII010000076.1 GCA_945874505.1 Bordetella parapertussis
GGGTGGTGTGCCCGTTGCTTCAACTTGGCTTGCCTGACCGGTTCATTGATCACGGCGAACAAGGTGCTTTGTTGGCAAGTGTCGGGCTCGATGCGGCTGGTATTGAGGGCTCAATTCGCGCCCGCTTTACGCCGCATTTAGTCGCTTAAGCGCGGCGAGATACGAGCCAAGATCCAAATGAAGCCAAAAAGCAAAGCAATACTTGCTTTTCTAGGCTGGGTTGAGGATGCGTCAAGCTTTGGTACGTAAACGATCCTGCGATCCAGTCCGTACGATCCAGTCCGTACGATCCAGTCCTTACGATCCAGTCCTTACGATCCAGTCCTTACTTGCATTAATGACGTAAATATACGATAATCAAAGGCTTTCTTGCTCGACCAGCCAGTGTTTGGTGTGGCGGGCTGCCCCCGAGGCGCGCTTTTTCAGGCTCTTCGGACATCCTTAGGAGTTCAAATGCGTCACTACGAAGTGGTTTTTATTGTTCACCCAGATCAAAGCGAGCAAGTCCCCGCAATGGTCGAGCGTTATCAAGCGCTGGTGACCACTCAAGGCGGTAAAGTTCACCGCACTGAAGATTGGGGTCGTCGTCAACTTGCTTACCCCATTCAAAAACTGGTGAAAGCACACTATGTGTGTTTCAACATTGAATGCGGTCAACCCACACTTGATGAACTCGAGCATTCGTTTCGCTACAACGACGCGGTGTTGCGCCACCTTGTCATCAAGACCAAAGCCGCTCAGTCTGAGCCTTCACTCATGATGAAACAGGTTGAACGCGACGAAGCCCGGAAGGCTTCGGCTGAAACAACGCCCGGCGAGGCTGAGTAAGCTAGGCAAGTTGTGAATCGGCTTGAAGTGCAGGGTCAGATATTTGAGCTTTCCCCTTTAAGGTACACACCATCCGGGGTTGCAGTGCTTGAATTTCTTCTCTCACACGAGTCCGAGGTTACTGAGGCAGGTCAACCGCGCCGTTTGGCGTTCACGCTGGCAGTGGTGGCGATGGGAGACTTGGCACAGATGGCACACACAACAAGTTTGGGTTGCACAGTACGTGTCCAGGGGTTTTTAGCACCGGTTCGAAAAAATTCATCAAAATTTAGACTGCATGCGCAGCAAATTCAACAGATTTAAGCGAGGCACATTATGGCTTTCTTCGGTAAACGTAAAGAAAAAAAGAAATTCACGCAACAAAATCCGCTCTTTAAGCGTCGTAAATTCTGCCGCTTCAGCGCAGCAAACGTCGACCAGATCGATTACAAAGATCTCGACACTTTGCGTGACTTCATTCAAGAAAACGGCAAGATTATTCCTGCACGGTTGACCGGTACAAAGGCGATCTATCAGCGCCAACTCGATACCGCAATTAAGCGTGCACGCTTTTTGGCATTGTTGCCCTTCACTGATAACCATAATTGATCCAGGGGCATACCATGCAAATTATTCTGCTCGAAAAAGTCGTTAACGTTGGCAACCTCGGTGAAGTTGTTCGCGTACGTGATGGTTACGCACGCAATTTCTTGATCCCCCAGAAAAAAGCCCGTCGCGCGACTGAAAGTGCTTTAAAAGAGTTTGAAGTTCGCCGTGCTGAACTTGAAAAAATCCAAGGCGAAAAACTCGCTTTGGCGCAAGCCTTAGGTCAGCGTCTCGAAAGCTTCTCGTTGAAAATCACACAAAAAGCCGGCGTAGATGGTCGGCTGTTTGGTTCGGTGACCAACATGGATATCGCAACGGCTCTGGTGGCGGCAGGTTTCACTGGCATCGAGAAGGCGCAAATCCGTTTGCCTGAAGGTCCCCTGAAAGCTGTAGGTGAATTTCCTGTGCAAGTGGCAATTCATCCTGATGTGGTTAGTAGTATTACTATTGTTGTGGTTGGCGACGTAGTCTAAGTCTTGACTCGCTTGCTCTAAACAAAAAGCCGGCTCAGGTCGGCTTTTTGTATTTAAGGGGTTTACAACACCCTCAGACACCTTAGGCACCCTCAAAAATTGTGATACAGCCTCTCGTTAACGCACCTGCAGCTGACTCAAAAATTGTGACACAGCCTCTAGTTAACGCACCTTCAGCTGACGCTCAGGTGGTGAGCACCCAGGCAGACGACGCGCGATTTAAGCTTGCGCTAGAGCAGTGGCTGCTGCTGCATGCTGATGATCCGACGGGTGTGTCTTTTGTTGAGTTTGCCGGGCACTCGTGTGTGGTCAAGCGCTACCGAGCGAAGTGGTTTTCGCCACTGATCTCTGGGCTGAAGTTCGCTAAAGTCGTCGTGCTGTCTTGGCTTTGTTGGTTGTTGATGGACGAACGACCTTCGCCGCAATGCTTATTAAAAAATACGCTGCAAGACGAGGCGGAGCGACTGATTCGCCTTAAAGACGCTGGCAGTTCAGTGCCCAATGTCTGGTATCAGGCACCTGATGTTTTGGTTTTAGAGTACGTTGGCCAAGACATGCCCTACTTGATTCGTATTGCAACCCCAGAGGGGCGCCTAAAGCTCATGAGTCGTGCTGCCCAAGAGCTCGCGCAATTTCACCGCGCTGGCTTTGTACACGGCGGAGCGCAATTACGTAATCTCATGATTCACGATGATGGCGCCGCAACGCGCATCGATTTTGAAGAAAATATCGGTGAAGCACTGTCCTTGCCGCTGGCCCAAGCCTACGACGTGTTTCAAATGCTATCCTCAATGGCAGGTTTGCGTGGCCATGAATTTAGCCTCACTGAGCGTCAAGCGCTTTGCCAACAGTTACTGGCGGTCTACCTAAGGGCCAACCCCGATCCGCGGGTACGGGCCTCTTTGACAGCGATTGAAAAACATTTCGCAGTCATCAAAAAATATCTGGGCTGGTGTCTTAAAATAATTCCAGGTCGTGATATTCAAGGTTTTTTATCTGTGACAAACACCTTGCGGTTATCATTGCGTGATGAATAACGCTCCTGATCCACAGCTTGAATATCTTCGCGTGCCGCCGCACTCAGTTGAGGCTGAACAGTCTGTGCTTGGCGGGCTGTTGCTCGACAACGGTGCCTGGGAGCGCGTCACCGACGTTGTGAACGAAGATGATTTTTATCGTTTTGATCACCGTTTGATCTGGCACCACATCGCTCGCTTGATTAACTTGTCGCGACCTGCAGATGTGGTAACCGTGAACGAGTCGTTGGCCAGCGTGGGTAAGTCAGAAGAGGTTGGTGGTTTAAGCTACCTAAATGCGTTAGCGCACAATACGCCATCGGCTGCCAATATTCGTCGTTATGCCGAAATTGTGCGCGAGCGCTCAATGCTACGAAAGCTCGTCACGGTGGCTGACGAAATCGCTGCTACAGCATTTAATCCGCAAGGCAAAGAGGCGCGTCAATTGCTTGACGAAGCTGAGTCTAAAGTGTTTAAGATCGCACAAGAGGGGGCGAAAGCTTCAGCCGGTTTTCGCGAAATCCAGCCGCTCTTGTCTGAAGTCGTCGATAAGATTGACGAGCTCTATCATCGCGAGGGCAACACCGATGTCACAGGTGTGCCAACCGGGTTTACCGATCTCGACAAAATGACCTCAGGGCTGCAGGGCGGAGACCTGGTGATTGTGGCAGGCCGTCCTTCAATGGGTAAAACCTCGTTGGCGATGAATATTGCAGAGCACGTCGCTATTGAGCAGGGGATTCCGGTTGCGGTGTTTTCGATGGAGATGGGTGCAGTCCAGTTGGCGATGCGTATGCTGGGCTCGGTCGGTATGCTGGATCAGCATCGTATGCGTACGGGTAAGTTGCTGGCAGATGATTGGCCGCGAGTCACGCATGCAGTGCAACGTATGCAAGACGCTCAACTGTACATTGACGAGACCCCAGCGCTGAGTTCGGTCGAGGTCAGAGCGCGCGCGCGTCGACTGGCTCGGCAGTGTGGCAAGCTCGGGTTGATTGTGATCGACTACTTACAGTTGATGGGCGCAAGCTCGGCGGGTGAAAATCGTGCAACTGAGATTTCAGAGATTAGTCGCTCGCTAAAAGCCTTGGCCAAAGAGCTTGATTGCCCTGTGATTGCACTATCGCAGCTGAATCGTAGTCTCGAGCAGCGTCCTAATCGACGCCCGGTGATGAGCGATCTGCGCGAATCTGGCGCTATTGAACAAGATGCCGATTTGATTTTGTTTATCTATCGCGATGAGGTGTATAACTCTGATTCGCCTGATAAAGGTACCGCTGAAATTATCATCGGTAAGCAACGTAACGGCCCAATCGGCACTGTTAGATTAACGTTCCAAGGGTCAAGCACGCGGTTCTTGAATTTTGCGAGCGGTGGTGGGTCGGTTTATTGAATCAGTATGCTATCTTGCGATTGCGTACCATCAAGCCCGGCCAAAACCTTAGTTTGTTGCACCCACTGTTTAATTTTGACCGCATCACCCACCCGAGTGCCTTTGCCGTCTGCGTTGAGCAGAATGATTGCCATATCGCGGTTATTAATTCGCGCCATCATCACTAGGCATTGTCCTGCCTCGTTGATATAACCAGTTTTAGAAACTTTGATCTCCCAAGTCGGGTTCATCACCAACATGTTGGTATTGCGAAATAGTGTGGCGTGCCCACTTGTGCGCACTTCGTGTTGAACGTCGGTAGTGTATTGCCGGATAGCAGGGCGCGAGGCCGATGCTTGCAAGAGTTTCACTAAGTCGCGTGGGCTTGCGACGTTTTCACTTGATAAACCCGTGGGCTCAACAAACCTGCTCTGCGTCATACCAAGTTGTTTCGCTTTGTTATTCATTGCAGCAACAAAAGCTGTCATACCACCTGGATAGTGTCGACCCAGCGCGTTGGCAGCACGATTCTCAGAAGACATCAACGCCAAATGCATCATATCGCTACGCGAGAGTTTGGTGCCAACTGGTAAGCGCGACCGACTGTGCTTCACCGTATCGATGTCGCTGGTCGTGACCTCGATCATGTCGCTCATCGATTGATTTGCATCAACAATCACAATCGCAGTCATGAGTTTTGTAATTGACGCGATTGGGCGTGCGATCTCGTCATTGCGCGAAAACAAGGTCGTGTTACTGCTCAGGTCTTGCACAAGCACCACGTTCGAACGCACGGCGCTGATCGAGCCTGCTGTTGCCACGCCAGCGGCGGCGACACCAGTGACGGCCACGCCTGCTGTATTGCGCGCCCGAGGAGCTTTTGAGGGCTTGACGGTTGAAGACTTCAACCCACTTGAGTTGGATTTTGTCGATGGCTGGTTGCTCGCATTTGTAACAGAGCGACTGCCTTGAGGGGTGCCCGAGGGGGCGACGGCTTTTTTGGTGGCTTTTGTGTTGCCTGTTTTTTTCTTAGCTTTGTTGGTGCTACTGGTCGTTGCCGCTGGCTTTTTGGCCGCGCTATCGACAGAGGCGGGTGCAGTTTGTGCAAGCAGCGGAGAACCGGCAAAGGTCAGACTCAGACTGACAAGGCATCCAAGCCAGGATTTTCGACAGGGTAAATTAAACTTAAAAAACATCCTAAGCGCCTTGCGAAGTATAAAAACCATGCAAATTATATACTTAGCTTTGATACTTAAACCAGTTTTCTATTAATTTATCCTAAATTTTTATTGAGATGGCCAAAAATAAGTATTTACCCTTATTTTTTCTGGTTCAGCATTGTTAAGGCCATCTCAAAAGCCTCACGCAGCGATGAGGGGTCTGCAATCCCTTTACCCGCAATATCAAACGCTGTGCCGTGGTCGACACTTGTTCGTACAAAGGGCAGTCCAACGGTGATGTTGACTCCTTGGTCAATGCCTAGATATTTGATGGGGATTAAACCTTGATCATGGTATTGCGCCACACAGATATCAAACTCGCCTAAGCGCGCGCGCATGAAGAGCGTGTCGCCAGGCCAAGGGCCCGACGCCTTGATGCCTCGTGCTTGTGCCTGCGCGATTGCAGGCGCGATGATGTCAAGATCTTCGCGACCAAACTTGCCGTGTTCGCCAGCATGTGGGTTCAAGCCCGCGACCCCAATGCGCGGTGAGGCAATGCCCATTGCCTGACACGCCTGCTGCGCGAATTCGATCGTGCGTAACTCAAGTGCTTTGGTCAGTGTGGGGGAGACCTCAGACAGAGCGATATGGATCGTGGCCAGTATGACGCGCAACCGATCGTTGACTAACATCATGGCAACGTAGGGCGCACCAGAGCGCTGTGCAAGGATCTCGGTATGCCCCGGAAAGTCAAGGCCCGCTGCGTGCATGGCTTCTTTGTTCAAGGGTGCAGTGACGATCGCACTGACTTTGCCAAGCAGCGCGTCGTCGATCGCTAAGCAGAGCGCATCGTAGGCCGACTGCCCTGCACGTGCATCGATGCGTCCCAAGGGCAAGTTCTCAGGTAGTGCCGGATGGGTCGGTCGTACAAAGAGGCAGCCTGCCTCGTGCGCGTAGGTAGCAAGGGCGCTAACGTCGGTGAGTTCAATGACGCGAAGAGGCGCGCTTAACGCCACGCAAGCACGCCTGAGAGCACCTGCATCGCCATACACCACACAAGGGGCGGGTAGGCCCGCTGTGTGCAGTTTGACAACGATTTCAGGGCCAATGCCTGCCGCATCCCCAAGCGTGAGCGCCAGAGGGGCAATAGGCGTGGCAGGTGTTGGACTAAGAGTCATCATTTTGTGGTTCGGTACTGCTGCAGTCGATTAGCGAAAGCACCATTTAAAACTTAGAGTAGCGCACAAAAGCGTTGACGACGAATCCGCTGCACAGTGAATGTCTTCGTGCCTGATATGAATCCGCTGCACAGTGAACGCCTTCTTGACTGATATGAATCCGCGGCACAGTGAACGCCCTCGTGCCTGGTACGAGGGCGACACGTTTTTAAAGAACCTCGCCAGCATAATCAGCCAAGCGCGAACGCTCGCCGCGCTGCAGCGTGACGTGCCCAGCGTGCGGCCAGCCTTTGAAGCGATCTACCACAAAGGTCAAGCCAGAGCTGCCCTCGGTAAGGTACGGGGTGTCGATCTGCGCGATATTGCCTAAGCATACGACTTTGGTGCCCGGACCGGCTCGCGTGATGAGCGTTTTCATTTGCTTAGGCGTTAAGTTTTGTGCCTCGTCGATGATGAGGTATTTGTTCAAAAAGGTGCGTCCGCGCATAAAGTTCAACGACTTGACTTTGATTTTTGAACGAATCAGTTCCATCGTGGCAGCGCGCCCCCACTCGTTGCCATTCGAGTTACTGGTGCCACCACCGCCTTCGGTTTCACCCATATTCAACACATCAAGATTGTCTTCCAGTGCGCCCATCCACGGCATCATCTTTTCTTCTTCGGTGCCTGGTAAAAAGCCGATGTCTTCACCCACCGGTACCGTGACGCGCGTCATGATGATCTCGGTGTAGCGCTTGGTCTCAAGCACTTGGGTGAGCCCCGCGGCAAGCGTCATCAAGGTTTTACCTGTGCCGGCCTGGCCCAGCAAAGAGACAAAGTCACATTCTGGATTCATCAACAGATTCATCGCAAAATTTTGCTCGCGATTACGCGAGGTCACGCCCCAAACATTATTTTTGCCGTGCGTGTAGTCACGCAAAGTGGCCAGCACTGCGGTTTTGCCGTTGACTTCGCGCACCTGCGCATAGAGCGGCATCGGGCCTTCAAAGTAGACAAACTGATTGATCATGAACTGACTGCACAGGGGGCCGTTGATGCGATAAAAGGTAATGCCCCCTTGTTGCCAAGACTCAACACCTTTGCCGTGCTTGTTCCAGAAGTTTTCTGGTAACTGCAGCACGCCCGTGTAGAGTAGGTCTGAGTCTTCTAATACATGGTCGTTGAAGTAATCTTCAGCGGCCATCGCCAAGGCGCGCGCTTTTAAGCGCATATTGATGTCTTTGGACACCAGCACGACTTCGCGCGTGGCGAACTGCTCTTGCAGCGAACGCACCACGCTCAAGATTTGATTGTCGGCCTTACCCATGGGTAGGTCTGGAGGTAGGGTGCCAGACATCGCTTTAGTCTGAAAGTACAAGCGCCCAGTCGCATCTTTATGGCCTAAACCATTGAGCGGTAAGCCTTCATCAAGTTTGGTGTGATCCCCCACCAAGGTGTCGAGTGAGCGACTGACCTGACGGGCGTTACGCGCCACTTCGGTCATGCCTTTCTTTTGATGATCCAGTTCTTCGAGCGTCATCATCGGCAAAAACACGTCGTGCTCTTCGAACCTGAAGAGTGAAATGGGATCGTGCAGTAACACGTTGGTATCAAGCACGAACAGTTTAGTCACACCAGTGCTTGAGGGTTTGCTTCCCGCGCGCTTGGTGCCGCGCGAGGCGCTTGGTTGTACGGATTTTTTCGCTGGGCTGGCTTTGCTGACGCCTGAGCTGCGGGCCTGTATGTCGATCACTCTGGCCTGATCTGGCACGAAGGTAGGTGTGGCAGGGTGTGCCGCAGGCGCTTCGATGACTTTATGCAGAACGGGTTGCGTGCTTGTCAGTCCCTCTAGATCAGTTTGTATCTCTTCGATTTCACGCGTTGGAGCTTTTGCATTGCGCTCTAACGTCGTGAGATCCAAGATTGCAGCAGGACGCGTAGGCAGCTTCGGTAACGGCATAAAAGGTAGTCCCCAGAAAGGCGATTAAAGAAACAAAGAACAAGACATTTCATTGAGAAGAGCAGTTTAACCAGCAGAGCATGTCAACGCACAGAGCGCTTCAAAGAGTCGGACGCTTCAATGAACAGAGCATTTCACCGAACAGAGTATTTCAATGAGTCGGGCATTTCAATGAACCGAGCACTGCAGCCAACAAAAGATTGTCTCGCGTATTTATGTATTTATGTCAGGGCGCGCGCCGCCTCGAGCACCTCTTGGGCATGGCCTGGCACTTTCACGCCACGCCACACCCGTGCCAGTTTGCCCTGCGCGTCAATTAAAAATGTGCTGCGCTCAATGCCTCGTACCTGTTTGCCGTACATGTTTTTAAGTTTCATGACGCCGTACAAGTTGCACAGTGCTTCTTCTGGATCCGCGATGAGAGGAAATGGCAACTCAAGTTTTTTGCTGAAGTTTTCGTGAGACTTTAACGAGTCGCGAGAGGCCCCTACGATTGCGCAGTTGGCCGCCATGAAGGTGTCATGCAGGTCGCGAAAATTTTCGGTCTCGGTGGTGCAGCCTGGGGTGTTGTCTTTGGGGTAGAAATACAGCACGACTGCACGACCGAGGCACTGTTGCAGTGTGATCTGACCGATGGTGCTTTGTGCGGTGAAGGTGGGGGCAGGTGTGCCGAGTGCGTCTGAGGGGAGTGGTATCGCTTTACTTGTGGTCATATCGCTATTTTTTTCGAGGTGTGTTGAGTCAATTGTTTTACGCTTGGCTGCTGTATGTAGAGGGTCTCGACGGCAAAGTTGCTAGTTTGGGATTTGCAATGGCTTGGTTCTCAAAGTGAAGCGCTTTCGGGGATCAACGCGGCGATGACTTGTCGACCCTCGGCCATTAAGATGTTGAAGGTGCGGGCTGCCGCCTGCGTGGTCATGCTTTCAACCCCTACGCCGATTTTCAAGAGCGGAGCCACAATATGGTGAGGCAACATCATTTGTTTCGTTCCCGTGCCAACCAACAGCACCTCGGGTTTGTCGCCCAGTACCTGAGGCGCGCCGCCGTCGTCCGAGTCCAGAAACGCCATCGGGTCGAGTGGGGCCAGGCTCAGACGTGCCGCCGCGAGCAACAGTTCAGACGAGATATCGAGGGGGCTTGAAGCCGACCAGCGGGCGATTTCGCCTAGTGGGCCAAAAGCAATCGCGTGGTCAAAGCGAACTTTATTGACTTCGACAAAACCGTTTCCGTAACCGGTCACGGTGTTCATTGCCGAGTTGGTATCTGTGTGAAGCTTCAATCAGTACTCCGGCAGGTTGTTTAGACTATAGCGCAATCGATTATCGTTTGTGTGAGGGGAAGCTAGGGGTTTTCAAGACAAAATGATGAATTTTTTATGACTTTTTAGCCTGATTTGCGAGACAGGGCGTGTTGCGCTAGATTAGAGGGCTTTGCTGCAGCGCAAACTGACAACTTGAGGTCTAATAGTTGTCAGGATTGCTTAGTGCTCAGCGCGCTTTTGTCCAGCCCCAATAAGGATGCATGATGAAGAGGTTTCCCCGAATTGAGCGTTTGCCGCCCTATGTTTTCAATATTACGGCCGAACTCAAAATGGCGGCGCGTCATCGCGGCGAAGACATCATCGACATGTCGATGGGCAACCCTGACGGCCCAACCCCTGCGCATATTGTCGAAAAATTAGTCGAGGCCTCGTCGCGCCCCACGACCCACGGTTATTCGGTTTCAAAAGGGATTCCACGCTTGCGCAAGGCCATCACGGATTGGTACGCGCGACGTTTTCAAGTGCAATTCGACCCTGACTCTGAAGCGATTGTCACGATTGGCTCAAAAGAAGGGCTAGCCCATTTGATGTTGGCCACGCTTGACACGGGCGACACGGTGTTGGTGCCAAACCCTAGCTATCCCATCCATATTTATGGCGCAGTGATTGCGGGCGCCAATATCCGTTCGGTCTGCATGACGCCCGGCAGTGATTTTTTTCAAGAGCTCGAACGCGCTGTGCGCGAGTCGATTCCAAAACCCAAGATGATGATTTTGGGTTTTCCAAGCAACCCGACAGCGCAATGCGTTGACCTCTCGTTTTTCGAACGCGTCGTGGCGCTGGCCCGCGAGCACAACATCATTGTGGTGCACGACTTAGCCTACGCTGACATCTGCTTTGATGGCTATCAGGCACCTTCGATCATGCAGGTATCTGGCGCGCGCGAGGTCGCGGTCGAGTTCTTTACCATGAGTAAAAGCTACAACATGGCGGGTTGGCGTGTCGGCTTCATGGTGGGCAACGCCGAGCTGGTGAACGCGTTAGCTCGGATCAAAAGCTATCACGATTACGGCACCTTTACCCCCATTCAGGTCGCTTCGATTGCGGCACTCGATGGCCCGCAAGATTGCGTGACTGAGGTAGTGCAAAAGTACCAAAGTCGTCGCGATGTGTTGGTCAAAGGGCTGCATGAGGCAGGCTGGATGGTTGAAAATCCCAAAGCGTCCATGTATGTCTGGGCGCATATCCCCGAGCCATATCGCGCGAAAGGCTCGCTTGAGTTTGCCAAGCGTATTCTCGAAGAAGCGAAGGTGGCGGTGTCGCCAGGTATTGGTTTTGGTGATTATGGCGATGAGTATGTGCGCTTTGCCTTGATTGAAAACGAGCAACGTACCCGTCAAGCCGTACGTGGCATTAAAGATATGTTTCGCAAGGATGGGTTGTTGTAATGGATTCAATCAAAGTTGGTTTGTTAGGTCTGGGTGTAGTTGGAGGGGGCACTTACAAAGTGTTAGCCCGTAATGCCCAAGAAATTGCGCGCCGTGCGGGGCGCAAAATTGAAGTGACCCGGGTCGCTGTACGTGATGTCGCCAAAGCGCGTCAGCTTTTAGGCGCCGATATGCTCGTGGGTACAGACCCCCACGCGGTGGT
>CAMCII010000077.1 GCA_945874505.1 Bordetella parapertussis
GCTGGTCGAAGACTTTGAGCGCTTAGCGACAACGCACAACATTCAGTTGCGGATGTTTCATGGGCGCGGTGGTACGGTCGGGCGTGGTGGTGGGCCAAGCTATCAAGCGATTCTGGCGCAACCGCCCGGTACGGTGCGCGGTCAGATCCGCTTAACCGAACAGGGTGAGGTGATCGGCTCAAAGTACGCCAACCCAGAAATCGGACGCCGTAATCTAGAAACTCTTGTTGCGGCCACTTTAGAAGCTACCTTGTTGCAACCGACCAAGAGCGCACCGACTAATTTCTTAGAGACTGCAGCGCAGTTGTCTCAAGCCAGCATGAACGCCTATCGGCGCTTGGTCTACGAGACGCCTGGGTTTGAAGAGTTTTTCTTTGCTGCCACACCGATCAGAGAAATTGCTGAACTGAATATTGGCTCACGTCCCGCTTCGCGAAAAGCTACTCAAAAAATTGAAGATTTGCGAGCGATCCCGTGGGGCTTTAGTTGGGGTCAAAGCCGTTTGACCTTGCCAGGTTGGTTTGGCTTTGGTTCTGCGGTACAAGAGTTTTTGAACCGCTCGAACGTCAAAGAGCGCAAAGCAGCGATCGCGTTATTGCAAAAAATGGTGAAGCAATGGCCTTTCTTTAAAACTCTTTTATCTAACATCGATATGGTGCTAGCTAAGAGCGACTTGGCCTTGGCATCGCGCTACAGTGAATTGGTACCAGACATCAAATTGCGTAAAAAGATTTTTTCTATCCTTGAGGCAGAATGGCTGAAAACCGCTGAAATGATCTCATTGATCACCGGCGAAAAGCACCGGTTGGCCAATAACCCGACGCTAGCCCGCTCGATTCGCCATCGCTTCCCGTACATCGATCCCTTGCATCATCTGCAAGTTGAACTGATCCGACGCTACCGCGAAGGTAAATCTGATGAAAGGGTGCGACTTGGTATCCACCTGTCGATCAATGGCATTTCAGCGGGCTTACGAAATACGGGTTAAGACAACGCGCCAGTGTTTAGCGTTGGTGGTGTTGCCCCTAAGTATTCAAAAAATGCTGTCGGTCAAGCGCAACTTTTTTGATCAACTCAATCGGGCGAAGCAGACCATAGTAGGCCGGAATATTGAGTTTGGGAATCCAATCTTCAATCTCACGCTGTAGTTGCAGAAAATCCTGCATGATGTGGTCAAACTCTTCTTGAGTTTGCGCTTGCGCAAACCGCAATTGAGTGGCGTGCAGCATATCGTAGGCATCGTTGACTTTAAGTTGTCCAAGCGTCGTTCGATAGTTTGGAATCAATCGATATAACGGGTAGATGACTGCCAGACTGCCGAGAACAAAAAACCAAATTCGATCGATAAAGCTTGCGGCCCAAAAAGGAAGGTAATGGACACCCGTTGGCGGCCCATTCGAAAAATACTGTTTGGCGAGTGGAGCAAGCGGGATACTAGTGTCTTTATAAGACGGAAATTCACCGGGCTTGGCAAAGAATTGATCACGTGAATCGCCCAAGTGATCGATTGCCATTAAAAACAGCAGTTGCAGTGCGGGATGAAGATCTTTTTGAACGATTAAGGTTAGGCTCGTCGCGACCATGTTGATATCAGTTGCTGGGTATGTAGGCGCAGTCATAAACGAGCCTCTAGGGACCGTTACAAGATCCAAATGGGGAAGACGCTTAACGTAGGCGGGAGCGAACGAAAAATTAGCAATCTTAATGTTGGGGTCGACCAACAGCTTTTTTATGATTGGGGAGTCAATGCCATCGACTGCCGCTAAAGCATTGATTTCACCGGCCAAGAGTGCATCGACTGACTTCAAATAAGGCCATTCAAAAAATTTGACTTTGACACTCGTGTCCCTACGTCCGCTCGCTAGAATTTGGTGAGCAATCGTGTTTGATCCAGAGTTTGGCTCACCGATTGCCATGCCAGTTATTGCGAAATGAATAATTGGCTCATCGCCAGTGAAAGCGTGTGCGCGATAGAAAACCCACAATGGTTCGTACTGAGAGCTACCTAAAGACCAAAAGTTATCGAGCTCGTGCTTTTTATGTAGACCGCCTAAAACTAGGGCACTTTGAATCGAGTTCTCGCGTTGCATGGCTGCGATTGGCTGTTTGCCACCCTCTGTATACGTCACATTAAGTTTGACACCATGCTCGGCAAAAAAAGACACTAATTTTTCACCGTAAACTCCATCCGAAGTGCCTTCGCGACCCACTGCGATACCTAAAGTTTTAGGGGGCAAAGGTTGCCAAAAAAATATCAATAAGACTACGCCTGTGACAAGCATCAGCAGGTAGACCCAGTCGTAACGTAAGACGTGATACCAAGCGTGCCCTTCATCACGCAATAATTTGGCGGTGCGTGTGGCGAGGGGCTTGGGCTTGGCTAAGGTTTCAACTGCTGGGATTTTCTTTTTTTTCACGATCGTTATTCAGTTTGCGCGCTCGTCATGCTGCCTATGCTAGCGCAAAAACGTAGTTGGGTGAGGGGTAGGCTGCGCGAGGCCTTTAGCGTGTACATTTATGGTTTCTACTACTCAGAGCCTTACCCATGAAAAAAGCCTTGAGCGCACTTGCGCTATCTTGCGCAGTGTGTGTTGCCAACGCACAAACCTTCGAGGCCTGTGTTGCAGGCTTGAGGCAGGCTGCCGGTGCGCAAGGCGTTAGTGCCCAAACACTTGACCTGGCTTTTAAAGGCATCGAGCCTGATGAAACCGTATTGAAGGCTTTTGATTTTCAACCAGAATTTCGGATCCCCATTTGGGATTATTTGGCGGGTTTAGTTGATGATGAGCGCGTGGCGGATGGGCAGGCCAAGCTTAAAGAGTGGTCTAAGACGCTTGGCGAGGCCGAGCAAAAATATGGAGTTGATCGGTATACCATCGTTGCTGTTTGGGGAGTCGAATCGAACTTTGGACGAATCCAAGGGACACGCCAACTGGTGCGATCTTTAGTGACTTTGGTCTGTGCCAATAAGCGCCAGGCTTTTTTTAAAGGTGAGTTATGGGCGACCTTAAAAATCGCTCAGAGTGGTGATATCCCTTTGCAAAACCTGGTCGGGTCGTGGGCCGGTGCCTTTGGCCAAACACAGTTCATGCCCACCACCTATCAACGGATTGCAGTGGATGTTGATGGTGATGGTAAGCGCGATATTGTGAACTCTGTGCCAGATGCCTTAGGATCGACTGCAAACTATTTAAAACAGGCTGGCTGGGTGACTGGTGCAAACTGGGGCTATGAAGTCCAGTTGCCCAAGGGCTATGCGGGGCCAACGGGGCGCACCGCGCGTCAGCCTTTAGCTCAATTCACCAAGCTGGGCATCAAACCTATCAAGCCTGACCAGGCGATACCAAGTGATACCACGCAAGCAGCCCTGTTGTTGCCAGCAGGCCCCAACGGGCCCGCCTTTATGGTGTTTCGAAATTTTGATGCCATGTATAGCTACAACGCTGCCGAGTCTTATGCCTTGTCAATTGCTCACCTCGCGGATCGACTGCGTGGTGGCGGTCGTTTCAGTACCCCTTGGCCCACAGACGACCCAGGTACCAGTCGCGCTGAGCGGCGCGAAGTGCAGCAACGTTTAGCTGCCCGAGGTTATGACATTGGTGAGATCGATGGCATGATTGGTACAAAAAGCCGTCTGGCAATTAGTGAGTTTCAGACGTCTATTGGCGTTAAGCCCGACGGACGCGCGGGGCAGCGCGTGTTGCAGGCGTTGCGTGCCGCCAAGCCTAAGTAGAATGAGCTGAGGGCAGAAGAGTAACGATATGGCAAAAAAAGTACACGTCAGTGAAACGCCTGCCACGGCTTTTTTGAAGACTCACGGCATCGTCTTTACCGAGCACCCCTACGAATATCTAGAGCATGGCGGAGCCCAGCATAGCGCGCACGCCTTGGGGCTTGATCCGTTTTCAGTGGTTAAGACCTTGATTATGCAAAATGAGGCGGCCGAGCCGTTGGTCGTGTTGATGCATGGCAACAAAACGGTATCCACTAAAAACCTAGCCAGGCAAATTGGGGCCAAATCGGTGGCGCCTTGCAAACCAGAGGTCGCTAATCGGCATAGCGGATTTTTGGTGGGAGGCACCTCGCCCTTTGGCACTCGCCGCAAGATGCCGGTGTACATCGAGCGCAGCATTCTAGCGCTGCCTCGCATTTGCATCAATGGTGGTCGGCGTGGGTACTTGGTTGGCATTGACCCAGCGGTGTGTGTCACGCTGCTTGATGCTCGGGCGGTAGACTGCGCGTTAGATATGTCTGACTAAGACGCGGTTGTCAGGCAGGCGAGGTCGCATAGAGCCACCGACACCCAACTGCGCCCGACCGAACGCTGCCCGTGGCATGAATCTTGTAAGATGAGCTCATGCTGTTTCTCTTAGCCTTTGTGTTGAACACCCTCTTGGTGTCAGGTGCGATCCTGATTCACTACGAGGTGTTGTCTTTGCTCGATCGAAAACTCCCTAGGATTGCACATTTGGCACCTAGGTTCAGAGTGTTGGTTGGGGTAGGCGTGATTTTTGTGACGCATGTGGTTGAGATCTGGTTGTTTGCCTTAGGCTATTTTTTATCGTTAAAGGTCGAAGGCATGGGAATCATCGTGGGTGCCACCGCGGGTCACGGTTTTTTTCTTGATTGTGTGTACCTGTCGTTTATTACCTTCACGACGGTGGGGTACGGTGATTTCGTTGCACAAGGTTATGTGCGCTACTTGACGGGTGTCGAGGCCTTAACAGGGCTGATCCTGATTACGTGGTCTGCCTCGTTTTTGTTTATCGAAATGCAAAAATACTGGACAAACGCGAAGCGCAATGACCGATAGGGTGGGCGAGCCTTTGGCGCTCTCGCAGCAGCAACCGTTGAATATGCCAAACACGCGGCCCAAGGCCAGAAACAAGTTGCACGAACAGGGCGTATTCGGGTCAACTCAATACAAATACAGCATGGAGCCAAGACATGAGTAAAGAGCAGACAATTGCACAGACTTTTGCTGAGTTTTTTTGTAAGGCGAAGTTCAAAGATGTGCCTCCCGAGGTGGTGCATAAGGCCAAGCTGTTAACTATCGATTTAATCGGCGTGTCGATCGCTGGTTTGAAGATGGATTTCCCGCGGATGATGATCGATTATCTGTCGAGCTTGCGGGGCACTGAGCAGGCCACCTTATTTGGTTTTAAAGAAAAGGTGCCCGCCATTCATGCTGCCTTAGGCAATGGCGTCACCGCGCATGCCTTGGATATGGATGATGGCTATCGCTTTGGCGGTGTGCATGCGGGTGTCGCAGTGATCCCCGCGGCGTTAGCAGTCGCTGAGACACAACAGGCGGACGGCAAGGCTTTTTTGTTGGCGATGATTTTGGGTTACGACATTGTCAATCGAGTATCAAAGGCGATGAATCCGTCGCATTTGACTCGTGGGTTTCATACGACCGGCACGTTGGGCGGCTTAGGCGCGGCGGCGGCCTGCGGTGTGCTGGCAGATTTGAATCAAGAACAGATGACAAGCGCGTTAAGTCTTGCAACTTTGCAGGGTGCTGGCTTGTTACAGGTTTTGATTGAAGGTTCGATGGTTAAACCTCTGCATCCGGGTAAGGCCGCAATGGCAGGTGTGCTGTCGGTTGACATGGCGAAACGTGGTGCCAAAGGGCCGGTCACGGTGATTGAGGCTGAAAAAGGCCTCTTTCATGCGATGGCCGATGAGGTGCACGCTGAAACCTTATTCGAAGGGCTCGGACAACATTTCTATTTGGCAGATCAATATATCAAACTGCACGCGGCGTGTCGCCATATCCACCCAGCCGCTGACGGTGTATTAGCGGTGATGAAGGACCACAAGTTGGCGTTTGCCGACATAGAGAGTGTCGATGTGGCGACCTACCCAGTGGCGTTGAGTTTTTGTGGCACAACCGAGATGCCTGATACCGCTGAGGGCGCGAAGTTTAGTATCGCGTATTCGGTGGCGATGGCGGCTTATTATGGCGACGTTGGCGAAGACCGATATGTACCCTCTGTTGTCACAAACCTCGACATTCAAGGTTTGGCCTCGCGCATCACTGCCAGACTGGATGATGGTTGGACCAAGGCTTACCCCAGCCAGCGAGGTGCCTCGATGGTCATTAAAAGTAAAGCAGGCGCCGTGCATAAAGTCGAGGTCCCGTTAGCGAAGGGAGAGCCTGAGAACCCGGCCTCAGACGAAGACATCATCGCCAAGTTTCGTCATAACGCTGAGGGGCAAGAGCCGCAGTTAGTCGAGGCGATTCTTTCACTCTTATTGTCGTTTGAAAATCATTCGGTGGCTGAGTTGGCCGACCTGATGAGGCAACTGCATCGTTAGGTCGTGAATAGCAAATGACAACACCTTCTGCGCGACCACAGCCTGAGTCGCTGAAAGACCTATTTTTCTCTTTTACTCTGTTGGCCATTCAAGGTTTTGGGGGGGTACTTGCCTACATGGAGCGCGAATTAGTTGAGCGTAAAAAGTGGCTGACGCGCGCCGAGTTTGTTGAAGAGTGGGCGGTTGCCCGTACGATGCCAGGGCCCCCCGCGTTGAATTTAAGCATCATGGTAGGGTCGAGATATTTTGGGTTGCGAGGCGCCATCGTATCGGTTGCCGGTATGTTTTTTCTTCCCTCCTTTACGATCGCTCTGATGGCCTTGGCCTATGCGCGCTTTGGTGCTGATCCTCATGTCATCGATGCCTTACGCGGTATGGGGGCGGTTGCTGCGGGGTTGTTCATCGCGACAGGGCTCAAACTCTTGACCGCATTGAAAACCAACCCACTAGGTGTGCCGGTGTGTTTGGTACTGGCTTGCTTAAGTTTTGTGGGTGTTGCCTTGTTGCACTGGCGCTTGGTCTACGTCATGTTTGGTTTGGGTGGGTTAGGGTATCTGTTGACCTATCTTAAGCTTCGGGGCAAACCATGAACGCGCCGTTAAGTGTTGTGATGCAATGGGCAGACTGGTTTGAACTTTTATCGCATTTCTTTTTGTTCTCGGTGAGCTCGATCGGTGGCCCTCTGGTGTTGTTACCTGAGATTCATCATTACCTTGTGACACAGCAGCACTGGTTAACCAGCTCGCAGTTTAGTGCGTCAGTTGTGATTGCACAGGCTGCACCTGGGCCCAATGTGCTGTTTGTGGCGTTACTTGGCTGGAATATCGGCTTTAACGCTGGTGGCTTGTTGGTTGGCATGTTTTCTGCAGTGTTATGCATGGTGGGCATGTTGTTGCCAAGTTGCATGTTGATTTTTGTGACAGCGAAGTGGGTATATAAAAATCGTGAGCTGATCGCCGTGCGCGCCTTTAAGCTGGGTATGGGCCCAATCGTGATTGCGCTGTTGATTGCGTCGGGTTGGATGCTTGCAACTGGTAATACCGAGGCGGCTCGAGATTGGCCCTTGTGGGCGTTGACAGCCGCGACCACAGTGATTGTTGCGCGTACCAAGATCAATATGTTTTGGTTGTTGCTGACAGGGGCTACGCTTGGCGCGACTGGTTTGCTAACGATCAGCTAGGCCGTACGGACAATATCTCCCTTCAAGTAGCGCTTGAGTAACGCCGGATCGGGGTCAACACCTAAACCAGGTCCTTGTGGCAACTGCACTTTGCCGCCTTTACTGCGTACCCAAGGATCAAATGGGTTAGCTTGCATCTCGATCCACAAAATTTCAATCAACGGCTGCTCAATTAAGGCCGAGGCGACGTGATAGCTGGCTAGCAAGCCTGGGCCAAAGTAAGGGCAGTGTGGATACACCTCAACGCCATTTGCCTGACAGTAATGAATGACTTTGACCATCTCGCCAATCCCACCGACTTTGGTAACGCTGGGTTGTGCAATGTCGATGGCGTTGGCCTCAATCAGGGTCTTAAAGCCAAACAAGCCCGCGACGTTTTCGCCTGCAGCAATGGGCACACCCTTGGCGCGCACGCTGGCTAGGCTCTGCACGTCTTCGGGCGGCCAGACAGGTTCTTCTAACCAAAGCAGGCCATCGCTTGCGAGTGATTGCGCCATCTCGCGCGCTTTAACAGGTAGCCACGCACAGTTCACATCGAGCATGATTTTGGCATACTCGGCACCCGGGGCCTTGATGGCAGCTAGGGTTGCTTCACGCGTGACTTCGTGCAATTTGATAAACCGATAGCCCTGCCTTGCTGCTTTAGAGACGTTTTTCGCGACGAGCGCCGGGTCTGTGTAGCAAAGCAAGCTTGCATAGGTATCCAGTTCTTTGCGCGCGGGGCCGCCCAAAAGTTGCCAGACAGGTTGCTTGGCACGCTTGCCAGCCAAATCCCATAGTGCGATCTCAATACCTGAAAACCCGTAGACAAACGAGCCGTTGCGTCCTAACAAATGTGTGCCGTGCAGTACCGAGCGCGTGAGCCCATTGATATCTGTGGCATCGCGCCCAAGTACCAGTGGTGCAATGATTGAATCGATAGCCGCCTTGGTCGAAGCGATTGCTGCATGACCGAAGGCCTCGCCCCAGCCCACCAAGCCATCTTCTGTTTCGACCTTGACTAGCAAGATCTCGAGGTGATCCCAAAGTTGCCCTGCAAACCGGTTATGTGGCCCATCCATGGTGAAAGGCAGCGAGATCACAGAGGTTTCGATGGCGGTGATTTTCATGGTTGGGGGTCAATCCTGTTCGAGATGCATTGAATTTTTATAGGATAACAGCCAGCATAACGCTGCGGCGCACCATTACGCTGCTTGAGGGCTCGCCACGCCAATTGCGGCAGCATTGCCGTGCATGAGTTTGCAGTGGGTCACTTCTCTGATAAATTGAGTGGTTGAGAATACGCCGTTTGTAGCGTCAGCAAGAATTGGCGCGGTGAGGACTTGTCTAGCAGGCGGTGAGGACAGAGAGTCGTCCAACGATGAACTCGGCAGTTGGTGCTTGCAAGGCGACAGTCCGTAAATACTGCGCTGATTTAGATCAACCAGAGCGTTACACACAAAAAGAGAGAGACAAATGCCTTCAAAATTAACTCTGCGCCCAACCATCAAACCCGACGGTACGCCGATTGCTGTGCATGCTGCGCCTGACAACTCGGCTTGGCGTGCCTCGCACCGCGAAGCGATTATCGAACCTGATTTGCCGATCATCGATGCACACCACCATCTGTGGGATCGTAATGGTCAAACGTATTTGCTAAAAGAATTTATGACTGAAGCTCAGTCGGGTCACAACATCGTGGGCTCGATATTTGTTGAGTGCGGTGCGTATTATCGTAAGACGGGCCCCGAGATGATGGAGCGCTTGGGTGAGGTTGAGTTTGCCAATGGCATCGCTGCGATCGGTGCAAGCCAGATGTACGGCAAGACGCAGGTGTGTGCCGGCATTGTGGGCTCGGCTGACCTAACTTACGGTGCCGAAATCGGCAAATTACTCGATGCACAAATTGCTGCGGCTGGCGGGCGTTTTCGTGGCATTCGTTTGATCACCAAATGGGATGCGGATGAGCAGTTGAATAACGGACGCTACCTGATCCCGCCAAGGTTGATGTCAGACCCAGATTTTCGTAAAGGCTTTGCTGAACTCGGACCGCGTAATCTAAGTTTTGATGCGATGATTTATCATCCCCAGATCCCTGAGGTGATCGATCTTGCTCGTACCTATCCCGATACGACAATTATCTTGAATCACATTGGCGGGCTGCTCGCCAAGACGCGTACATATCTTGCAAAAGAACAAGAGGCGACCGACACGTGGCGCATGTCGCTTGGTGAGCTGGCTAAGTGTCCCAATGTGTACGTCAAGCTTGGCGGCTTAGGGATGCCTTACTTGGGTTTTGGTTTTGAAAGCCTCTCTAAACCTGCCGATTCGACCCAACTCGCCGCAGCCTGGGGCCCGTTGTTTGACGCGTGTATTGAAGCGTTCGGTGCGCAACGCTGCATGTTTGAAAGCAATTTTCCGCCCGATCGTGCCTCGGTTGACTACCATGTGATCTGGAACGCCTTCAAACGCGTCGCTGCCAAATATTCAGCCGCCGACAAGCAGGCTTTGTTCTTTGGCACTGCGGCTAAAGCGTATCAGTTAAAGATTGATTGAGCGCTTAGCTGTCTAAACATAGCGGGGTATTTTAGGGGCTGCGTGGGTTGAATGCGCGCTCGCTCGGCGAATGATAAAAATTCGAGCTGAGTGAGCGCGCGATGTTTCCACCGGTTACTGTGACGGTTACATTTTGTATATGTTTCGAAATGGCCTTTGCGCTAAAATTACATGCCAATTCGGAGCTGCAGAATGTCTCGCTACAGAACTTTTTTTTCAAATATTGCTCTTGCCTTTGCGGCACCCGCAACGCTAATTGGATCGAGTGACTATCCTCGACTAAAAGGGTCTGATCTTGAAAGAATGCGAGGTGACGTCGGCCGAGTCGGCCGCGATTTTGCGCTAGTCCTTGAGCGCGAACAAGGCAAAGTCGTAAATAAAAAATAAGTTAGTAAAATTAAAAATCAATCGACACGTGTTGTCTCAGCAAATTGGAGTGGCCCCTTGCCGCCTCCGAGGGCGTTGCTGCAGTTCAACGATATTATCCCTAACGGTGCTGAGCGCATTATGCGATTAGTCGAGCTAGAGCACGAACATCGTCTAAAACACGAAAATAGTATTTTGCACGCCACCATCAAAGAAAAGCGTCGCGGCCATTGGATAGGGTGCGGACTAGGGATATCGTGTATTTCAGCCGCGGTATACACGTCCCATATTCAGTCGCACTGGGCAGTGAGTGTTGCTTTGGTTGGGCTGCCTATTGCAGCGCTCGCACAAGAGTTTGTCAGGACGACCCGAAAGAGTTGAGATGGGACGCTTTGAATATGTGTGTTCGAAGCTAAACTCGTTTTCTTCTACCGTGAACAATCCCTCATGCCCGTAATTGCTAAACCCCTGCTGTATTCATACCGCCGTTGCCCGTACGCGATGCGTGCGCGCATGGCGTTGTGGTGCGCGGGCATACAAGTTGACTTGCTTGAGATCAGTTTGCGCGACAAGCCCGCTGCAATGCTGAAAGTATCACCGAAGGGCACGGTGCCTGTACTGCATTGTGCGGATGGCTTAGTGCTAGAAGAAAGCTTGGCGATTATGCGTTGGGCGCTTGGGCAGCATGATCCGCAAGGGTGGTTACTGCAGGCCGATCAGCCCGAGCAGTTGAAGCTGGTTCAGCGCAATGATTCTGACTTTAAACACTGGCTTGATCGTTATAAATATGCCGAGCGCTATCCAGAGTTTGATGCTGAGTATTACCGCGAGCAGGCGCTCGCTTGTTTAATTGTTGAGCTAGAACGGCGCTTGACGCTTACCCCTTATCTTGGGGGGCAAACGGCCTGGCTAAGCGATGTGGCGATTTTTCCGTTTGTGCGACAGTTTGCCGCAGTTGATCCAGCATGGTTTGCGCAAGACCCGTGGCCAGCGACGCGAGCCTGGCTTGAGGGCTGGCTGCAAAGTGCGTTGTTCAAAACGGTGATGGATAAGAATCT
>CAMCII010000078.1 GCA_945874505.1 Bordetella parapertussis
AAAGCTGTTTAACCAAGTCGTAAAGTCTGCTTCGGGTTGAACAACAACCTTGCCGCGCATGACATAGTGGCCGACGCCGCACAATTCGTTACACAACAGGTCAAACGCACCCTCACGCGTAGGCGTGAGCCAAATGTAAGTTAAGGTGCCCGGCACAAGATCCATCTTGGCTCGAAATTGAGGGACTGCAAAATTGTGCAGCACATCGACTGAGCGCAGTAATACCTTGATAGGCTTATCGATTGGCAAATGAAGATCAGGATGGCTAATCAGTATGTCGTCTTTACCGTTTGGATCCTTGGGATTGATGCCAAATGGATTTTGATCATTGATGTATTTGGCATCTGTAGTGCCGAGCTTGCCATCTTGACCCGGAAAGCGATAGCTCCAGTGCCATTGTTTTCCGACTGCTTCAACGATCGCGGCATCTTGCGGAACATTCACAAAATTAGCCCAGACAAACAGGCCCGGGGTCAGCATTGAGGCGATGGCCAGCGTTGTGAGGCCAACTAGCCACCATTCAAGCTTGGTATTTTCAGGCTCGTAGGCTGCTTTGCTATTTTTTTTCTGTCGAAAACGAACGATGCAGAACACAACAAACAAATTGACCGCGACAAAAACGATGCCCGTGACCCAGAAGGTGAGGCTAATCGTTTGATCCATCGCGCCCCAATTTGAAGCGATTGGCGTGAAGTACCAAGGGCTCAATAAGTGAAATAAAACTGAGCCAATGACTAATAAGGTTAATACAATTGCTATAGCCATAGTGTTGGGCCACCGTTGTGAACAACATCGCCACGCGGCCGCTTACGCCGATAGCGAGAGTTGCTCAAGAGATGAAAAAACAGAAACAGAGACGGTAGAGCGATGTAGCAGTCGAGCAGTTAACGATCTTTAAATTTATATTTGTGATCTGTCATGCTTACAACTGAATGTAGTCCGGTCCGAACCCTACATGCCCAAGAAGAGGCTCATTTTGTGAAGCGAGTGTATCCGGTATTTGGTATGTTGTGCGGCATTTATTAAACTAATTACGCGGGGTTTACCCTTGTGCGCCTTTTGGACGAGGCACGTCAATTTAGTTGTGGGTGAAGATTTTTTTAAGTGCTGGGTACATTAACAGAATCACAATGAGCCACGGCACGCACGCCCAGGTGATATCGACTAACCAATGTTGGCGTGCAACATTCGCCTGTCTTGTGGGTGTTCGAACGTGATGCATGATGTGTGTGTAAAGCACCGCGACGAGGCTAGCGCTCATTGTCAATAGTGTGAAGGTGACTAACAAAAGTGTATCGATTGGCATAGGTATGCTTGCCTTTTATTTTTTTTCGAGAGACTGATTGATGCGTCAATGGATCAGACAATATGTGGCACTTTTTCATTACATATAATGATTGACAACATCCTTTGTAACGACTGCGTGCAGCAGATGCTACACCTCATTGATCAAACGTGACGCGCTATTTCTACCATGCCATTAAAGAGTTTTGGTTTTTACGCTTCTTTGCGCAGCGCCGAAAGGCGTTGTTTGACGCGAAGATTTAACAATTCTTCTTCACTTATAAACTGACTAGCCATGACAATTTCAACAAAACCTCAATCTGTCTTCTCGTGCACATTGTTCGTGATGAACGACATCAATCCAGCTGTTGAGTCAGAGTTTAACGAGTGGTATCAAACCGAGCATGTACGCCAGCGGATGCAGATCCCGGGGTTTTTATCTGCTCGTCGCTATCGTGCGCTCGGTGATTCTCAGGCATATATGGCGCTCTACTCGTGCACCGAGGCTGCGGTGCTCGAGCAACCTGCATACAAAGACATTCTTGTCGAACCCACACCGTTGACGAAAAAAATGATGCCTCACTTTCGTAACATGGTGCGCTCGGTGTGTGACGAGACTTGGTCAGCAGGTACCGGCTTAGGCGGTGAAGCAGTGGTACTGCGTTGCGCCCCTAAGCCTGATCAAGAACAAGTGGCACGCGATTTCATTGCACAAACGCTTTACCCTCAGTTTGCCCAAGCCAATTGCTTAGTGCGCCTGGCTCTCTGGGAGGCCTCGGTCAGTGTGGGGGCTGCACCAAGCCCCGAAGAAGCGCGACGTGGCGCACCTGATCAACGAGTGAACTGGGTGGTGTTCTTTGAAGCCTACGATTTAACAGCCTGCGAAAATCTACTGCAGCAACCAGCGATGCAACAGGCGCTTGAGCAGCACGGCCTGATCGTGCAAGCGCAGTCAAGCTATCGCTTGATCAGTACGTTTGAGGCCGAAGTGATCTAACCCAAACACGTTGTTCTTTGTCATCTGCGGTGCAAGGTCTCAACAGAGAATTTCTCGTTAAGTCGATTGCTGATTCTTGACCAGAGCCAAGTTTGGTAAACAGCAATCTTCTTCAACAACCTCGCTGCACTGAGTGACGCTACTCTAAGTTCATCGCTTGCTCGCGCATTTGTTCGATGAAGAGTTTGAGGTTCATGGCGGCACGTGTCATCTCAAGGCTGCCGGCCTTTGAACCTAAGGTATTGGCCTCACGATTCATTTCTTGAAACAAAAAATCTAGGCGCTTGCCCACGCTCGGGGTTTGCGTGGTGCTGTTTTTTTGTTTAGCTTGTGTATCCTTTTGACCCGATAATAAATATTCAAGCTCAGTCAGATGTGATTGAAGACGTGCAAGCTCTTCAGCAACATCAATGCGCAACGCAAACAAGCTTGATTCACTGGCGATACGTTCAGATAGTTCGGCACCACTGATGTGCGTGAACCCATTCGGGAAGGCATTCTGCAGCGTGTCTTTAAGTTTTTGAGCCAGCTTGTCGCGCTGTGTTGCAAGCAACACAGGCATCAGAGTTTCAACTTCGCTCACAATGGCTGAGACTTGCTTGGCCGTATCTAGCATCGCCGACGCCAGGCGAGCGCCTTCGCGTTGACGACCTTCAAGCAACTGTGCCAATGCTGGCTCTAGCGCAGCCAGGCACGCTTGCGCCCACTCTTCGGGCTCAGTTTGTGTTTGTTGTCCGCCTGCCATATTCATAATTTCCTGAAAGCGAGGGCTTTCGGTGTCAGGCAAAATGGTACGCATCTGAGCGAGCTGAGCGGCAACACGTTGCATGGCTGCGTCGCTGAGTTGTTGTTCTGAATCGACGGATGGGCGCGCAAAACTGGCGCGCACTTCAATTTTGCCTCGCACGACACCTTTGGCTAAGCGTTCTCTGATCGGCTGTTCGGCCAAACGCATTTCGTCAGGCATACGAAAGAGCACATCAAGATAGCGACTGTTGACCGCTTTAATTTCAACTGAAATGACGCCACACTGTGCTGTGAATTTACCTTGCCCGAAGGCGGTCATACTGGCGATCATGTTTTATTCCTTACAAATGACTGGTTCAAGATCTCTTGCTCCCTCAGCGTTTCGGGCAGAGCTGGTTCAGTTGACCGAGGTTGCTCTGTGTCAGTCGCAAGGTCGTCTTGCTGTCCGGCCCTTAGGGGTTAAGTCTAAGTCCGAGGGCTGCACCGTCGGGATTACGTGGGTCTGAGGCGCCCCAAAAAAGATTCGACTGACGTTGTACGGTTTGCACACGCCCCATGGTGGGCATGATCCTCACTTCATGACCCATATTTTTTAATAAGACAACAGTATCGGGGCTAAAGCCTCGTTCAAGGCGCAGAAAGTCTGGCAGCCATTGATGGTGCATTCTAGGGGCGGCAATCGCCTCGGCGATATTCATTTTAAAGTCGATAATATTGACCAGGTTCTGCAACACTGTGGTGATGATGCGGGCACCACCCGGCGAGCCTGTGGCCAGAACGGGTCCTTCTTGGGCTGAAACAATGACAGGAGTCATCGAGCTCAGCGGCCGTTTGCCAGGCGCGATGGCGTTGGCATCGCCGCCGATGAGGCCAAAGGCATTGGGTACGCCGGGTTTAATCGAAAAATCATCCATTTCATTATTGAGTAAGACCCCTGTCCCGCGCGCCACAATGCCCGAGCCAAAATTCAAATTTAAGGTGTACGTACAGCTCACAACATTACCCTCTGCATCCATCACTGAGAAGTGCGTGGTCTGCTCGCTTTCAAAGGCTTGGGGTTGTCCGGGGTTGACCATGACGCTTGGTGTGGCACGATCGAGTTTTATCTTGCGTGCCAGTTCTTCGGCATATTTTTTTGAAGCTAGACCCTTTTGTGGAACCTTCACAAAATCTGAATCACCCAAATATTCAGCGCGATCGGCGTAGGCCAAGCGAGCGCTTTCAGCAATCAGATGAAGCACCTGCGCGCTGCCGGCACCGTACTGTGCAAGTGGATAGCGTTCAAGCAAGTTAAGCATTTGAATCAAATGCACGCCACCAGAACTTGGCGCAGGCATCGAATAAATATCAAAGCCTCGATACTTGCCATGTACAGGTTCCCGCTGCACCACTCGGTAGTCTTGCAAGTCTTTTAAGCTAAAAACCTGACCATCAAGATTGAGTTCGGCGACGATTTTCTGCGCGACAGGGCCTTGATAAAAGCCTGCCGCCCCCTGCTGCGCAATCAGGCGTAGCGTATTGGCAAGATCTTTTTGGATCAGACGTTCGCCCGCGCGATAGGTGGTCAACGCATCGAGCGGACATTCTGAAAGCGCACAGCTAGTCTTTGAGGGATCTTTGTGTTTAAAAAATATCTCGCGCGTGCCGGGCCAGCGGCCTAAGTGCGTGCGTTGCAACGAGAACTGTTCGGCCAACACTGTACTGACGATAAAACCGTTTTCAGCCAACTGGATGGCGGGTGCGATGACCTGCTCGAGCGACAGCGTGCCGTAGTCTTGCAGGGCACGGACTAAGCCTGCGACCGAGCCGGGCACACCGACGGCATAAGGGCTTTGGGTAGATTTGCCGGCAATGACGCGATCTTGAGCGTCAAGGTACATATCGCGTGACGCCGAGGCCGGTGCGACCTCACGAAAATCAAGCGCAACAGGTTTAGTTGCTTGAGCGGTTTGAACCAGCATAAAACCGCCGCCGCCTAAATTGCCGGCATTGGGCAGCACGACTGCCAAGGCAAACCCTAAGCCAACAGCGGCATCAATGGCGTTACCACCTTGCGCCAAAATATCGACCCCTACTTGCGAGGCGAGTCGCTGCTCACTGGCAACCATGCCGCGTTGGCCGCGCTCGGGGTGAAAAATAGAAAACGAATTGTCATATCGTGTGATGGCGGTGTTTGGAGCAGTCGCCGAGGGTGGGGCTGGCTGTGTCTGAACTTGATGCGAGGGTTGGAGCAGGGGTTGAGAAAGTGATTGGACAGGAGACTGGGTTTGCGTCAGAGTCTGCGCTTGGGCAGGGGGGAGGACCGCGGCAACGGTGATACCCGCGATGAGCCCGCTCGCACATAAGCGGTACACAGCGCCTCGAGCGCTGCGTATACTGTGAGTCCATCGCATTTGCTGTCTACAACCCTCAAGCATGCGTCACCTTATTCCTTAGTCTTTGCGAGAACTTAACGTGTCAAATACTAGCATTAGCCAGCCACGCCCTTCCGGTCGCGTTTTCGACGCCATGCGTCAGGTTAGTATCCAGCGCCAATTTACGCGCTATGCCGAGGGCTCGGTGCTGATTTCGATGGGCGAGACGCAAGTGTTATGCACGGCGAGTGTGCTCGAAAAAGTACCGCCGTTTTTAAAAGGCAAGGGGCTGGGCTGGGTCACAGCCGAATACGGCATGCTGCCGCGTTCAACCCATACGCGTTCTGATCGCGAAGCGGCCAAAGGCAAGCAATCGGGGCGCACGCAAGAGATTCAGCGACTGATTGGTCGCAGCCTGCGCGCGGTCATGGATATGTCGTTATTGGGTGAGCGCACAATTCAGATCGACTGCGATGTGCTTCAGGCCGATGGCGGCACGCGCTGCGCGAGCATTACAGGGGCCTGGATCGCTGTCGCCGACGCGGTTGACGGCTTGCTTGCGCAAGGCTTGCTGACACAAAATCCGCTTAAAGACTCAGTGGCTGCGATCTCGGTAGGAATGGTCGATGGGCGAGCCGTACTAGATTTAGATTACCCCGAAGATTCGGGTTGCGATGCGGACATGAATGTCGTGATGACCGGTGCCGGACGTTACGTTGAAGTGCAGGGCACAGCCGAGGGGCATACCTTTGACCGTACCGAGCTCAATGCGCTGCTGCAATTGGCCGAAAAAGGTATCAGCGAGCTCGCTCGATTGCAAGCAAGTTCACGCGCTTGACCCATAGGCGATACAGACAGGCACGATGCTCGCGTCGTGCTTATCCACCAGAGGTTCACTCCCACGCGCTCGGGGCATTAGCCAGTGAGCGCGTCAGTCCCAATTAAGCGTGGCGGTTGCAGCGCTCGAGCTGAGACCTTATATGGTGCGGCCGCCGTCAACGGGTAATTCAACACCTGTCAAAAACGACGCTTCATCAGAGGCTAAAAACACCGCAGCATTCGCGATGTCGCGCGGCTGACTCATGCGGCCCATCGGGATGGTGGCAATAAAGCGTGCGCGATTCTCTGGGGTATCGGGTACACCCATAAAATCACCCAGCATGGCCGTGTCGCCAATCACTGGGCAGATCACATTGACACGAATGTTGTCTGGGGCCAGTTCAACGGCCAACGATTTGGTCAGCAAGTTTGCTGCGCCTTTTGAAGCGTTGTACCAAGTTAAACCGGGCCTTGGTCGAATGCCGGCTGTCGAACCCGTATTGATGATGCAGCCTGATTTTTTCAAGCGCATCATGGGTACGACAGCGTTGATCATGTGATAAATCGCTTTGACGTTGACATCAAAGCAACGATCAAACGAGGCCTCGTCAACATTCAAAAACGGCTGGTTTTTGTGCGTGTAGCCAGCGTTATTCACCACGATATCCACACCGCCAAATGTTGCGACCGCTAAGGCAACAGCGCGGTCAACATCAGCGCGTTTGCTGACATCACATTTAACCGCAATGGCTGCAGTGCCTAGCTCGGCAGCAACCTTCTGCGCACCAGCTTCGTTGAGATCGGCGATCACAACTTTCGCACCCTCGCGTACATAGCACCGGGCAATTTCTGCACCAAAGCCGCTTGCGGCACCGGTCACGATTGCTACCTTATTATTTAAACGCATGATGCTGTCATCCTTTTGATGTGGTGCGAATTAATACTTGCGCGAGAAAGAAAAAAGTAAAAGCCATTCAACAGTGAAGCCGCCTTACCTCAAGCTGCCTGATGCTAAATCCTTGCCACAAGCTGTTTTAGAGGAAGCCTTAGCCTTAGGTCATATCTTGTTAGGGTTTAGCCAAGATGTCGCCAAGCACGCTTTGCCCACGAATGCCCCAAACAGTTTTGATCAGTGCCTTGACTTGGGCTTCGGTGGCTGCGCCTTCGTAGGTGCCCAAACGCATCGCTTTGAATTCGATTTCATCGCGCGATAAAGTATTGCCTGGGTCGCCTTTGGGCTCGTCAACACGACCTGTCACTGAACGACCGTCGATCGTCTTTACAGTGACCTTACCAATCCAGCGCTGCGGATAAGCCGTGTCAACCTCTTCGTCTAGCTCCATGGAGACGCGATCGCGAAAGTTCGCAACTGTGGCATCTTTTAAGGCGCCGTCGAAACCAGCCAAGTCGGCAGAATTACGAAGAGCAATCAGCGCTAACACGGTACCCATCGAAAACTTCGACTGATGCACCGTCTGCGGATCAGTCACGGGGCCCAGCACATCAATGGCCCCCTGGTGGACGTGTGTGACCACTGAGGCGATGTCACTGGCTTTTAGACCATGTTGCTTCATGGCGTGTTGCAAAGCGTCAGCAGCAGGGTGGGTATGGCGGCATGAGGCGTGAAACTTAAACGAGGTTTCAGGTAGGGCCCAGCGCGAGCCTAGGCGATCAACTAGCTTTGCCGGATCGGCATCGGTTGACATGCCAGCGGCCATACCTTGCGCACCTTCAAGAATGCGACGCGCACCGGTAAAGCCATCAAGTGCCAAATACGCAGAGGCTAAGCCGTTTGCAGCGGCGTGAGCGGTATGTAGTTGCTTTGAATCGGCCGCATCTCGCAGAAACTCCCAGAGGCCGGCGGCCTGTGTGCCAGCCGAACCGATCGCGTGCAGCATTTGCTCGGGGTTCAGTTTAAGCAGGCGGCCAACGGTGACCGCTGCTGCAACAGTGCCGGCGGTACCTGTGGTGTGAAAAATCTTGTAATGAGAACGACCCAAAAATTCGCCAACACGGATACCAACCTCGTAGCCAACCACCGAAGCGGTGATGAAGTCTTTGCCCGAAGCGCCGATGGCCTGAGCCACCGCCAACGCTGGTGGAAAAATCACTGCGGCCGGATGAAAGACTGACCCGTTGTGCACATCGTCTTGTTCTACGACATGCGAAGCCGCTGCGTTCACCATCGCTGCAAACACAGGCGAGGTTTTGCGCCGATTGACAAAATCTTCAGACTTGCCGTCGGCAGGCCCCATTCTTTCTGCGTATTTTGCCATCGCCTTGACTGGGCGAGCGCCTGAACCAGCCAAAATTGAGGCCATGGTGTCTAAAAACAAATCTTCACAGCGCAAACTGACGGCCTCGGGGATGTCGCTGTACTGAAGCTGGGAGGCAAATTTCGCCAACTCTGCACTGGGGTACAACACGAGGGGTGAGGCTGAAGGGCGAGCAGCAGTCATGTCTATCACCTATTAAAATGAACGAGGAAGGCCGAGCACGTGTTCGGCGACATACGACAAAATCAGATTAGTTGAAATTGGAGCAACTTGGTACAAACGGGTTTCGCGAAACTTGCGCTCGACATCGTACTCGCAAGCAAAACCATAGCCACCGTGAAACTGCAGACAGGCATTGGCGGCCTCCCAGGAGGCATCGGCGGCCAAAAGCTTAGCCATGTTGGCTTGTGTGCCGCAGGGCTGTTTATTGTCAAACAAACGGCAAGCCTCGTAACGCATCAGGCTCGCGGCCTCGACGTTAATGAAAGAACGTGCGATCGGAAATTGCACGCCTTGGTTTTGCCCGATTGGGCGGCCAAACACAATACGATCCTTCACATACTTCGAGATGCGATCCACAAACCAATAGCCGTCGCCAATACACTCGGCGGCGATCAGCGCGCGCTCTGCATTTAAGCCGTCAAGAATGTATTTAAATCCCTTACCTTCTTCGCCAATTAAGTTTTCGGCGGGGATCTCGAGGTTATCAAAAAACAGTTCATTGGTTTCGTGATTGACCATGTTCAAGATTGGTCGAACCGTTAAGCCGTGACCAATTGCATCGTGCAAGTTGACGATAAAAATCGACATGCCTTCAGATTTTTTTGTCACTTGCTCAAGTGGTGTCGTGCGCGCCAACAAAATCATCAGATCCGAGTGCTGAACGCGCGAAATCCAAACTTTTTGACCGTTGATCACGTAACGATCGCCTTTTTTGACGGCGGTTGTTTTAATTTTTGTGGTGTCGGTGCCTGTGGTGGGCTCGGTGACGCCCATCGATTGCAGGCGCAACTCGCCAGCCGCGATTTTGGGCAGGTACTGATTTTTTTGCTCAGTTGAACCATGGCGCAGTAGGGTGCCCATGTTGTAGAGCTGACCGTGGCAGGCGCCCGAGTTACCGCCGCAACGGTTGATTTCTTCCATGATGACCGACGCTTCGGTCAGGCCCAGACCTGAGCCACCGTACTCTTGCGGAATCAGCGCCGCCATCCAGCCCGCTTGCGTCAGAGCGTTGACAAACTCTTCTGGATAGCCGCGCGCTTCGTCGACCTTGCGAAAGTACTCGTCTGGAAACTGCTTACACAGGTCACGGATGGCATCTCGAATGTCTTGGTACTGATGATCGTGGGTATTCATGATTTTGCGTGTGGCTTTATGATTAGGGGCTGAGATTTAGTCGATAATGTGCCCCAAGGCGGGGTTTTTGACCATTGGTGTTTCATTAACCTCGACTTTTTGAATGATTAAGGTACAAAACACACGATGGCCAACCATTTTGATTTGACCGATTTGCAACTGATGGTCAATATTGGCGATGCAAGCAGCCTGACCCGCGGGGCCGAAAAATCTCATCTGTCGCTGCCCGCCGCCAGTAACCGGGTCAAAAATCTCGAAGATCATTTTGGTACCCGCTTGTTTCACCGCAATAGCCAGGGCGTGACCTTAACCCCCTCGGGTGAAGCGTTTATGCGGCACGCCCGTTTGGTGTTGCGGCAAATCGATCATTTGCGCGGCGATATCCATGAGTATTCAAGGGGGATTAAGGGGCAGATTCGGGTGCTGGCCAACACGACCGCCATGACCGAATTCATGCCAGCGGTCTTGAGCCGCTATCTGGCCTCTCACCCCGATGTGACCGTTGAGTTGCGTGAACGCTTAAGTTATTTGGTGGTGAAGGCCGTGGCCGAAGGTTCGGCTGACATTGGGATTGTTGCGGGCCAGCCCGCCGCCTCAACACTTGAATTTTTGCCCTATCGTGCCGACCGCCTGGTATTGGTCACAGCGGCCGAGCACCCTTTGGGGGCAATGTCTGAAGTCGCCTTTGCTGACACCCTTGGTTTTGAATACGTAGGGTTATCAGAATGGAGCGCAATTCACGCGTTTTTGATTCAGGCAGCCGATAACCTGGGTCATTCGTTTCGCTTTCGGGTCGAGGTGAGTAATTTTGAGTCTGTTTGCCGAATGATTGAAGCGGGTGTCGGCATTGGCGTTGTGCCCGAACAAGCAGCGCGGCGTTATGCCCAGCGCTTAAATATCAAGATCGTCAGGCTGTCAGACGAGTGGTCGGTGCGCAACTTGCATATTTGTGTGCGCGAGCTTGAGCGCTTGCCGAGCTTTGCACGCGATCTTGTTGCGATGCTGCTTGAAGATGTCCCTTCAACTGAGATCCCTAAGACATGAGCAAAGTTGAATGTTATTTTTTGATAACGTGCGAGGGAAATGCGGTGTCGACTAGCTGTGTCGCACTCTTTGGGTGTTGTCACCGTACGATGGTTTGCGAATGATGAGCAAAGCCTCTGATGGTTTGACCTCGGTTGTCTTGGCCTCAGGCAACGGCGGAAAACTGCGCGAATTTGACGCCTTGTTTGGCCAGCTGGGCATCAGACTGATTGCTCAAGGCACCTTGAATATCCCCGACGCGCCCGAACCGTATCCCACTTTTCTCGAAAACGCGCTCGCTAAGGCGCGCCACGCCAGCTTGTTATCAGGCCTCCCGGCCTTGGCCGATGATTCTGGCCTGTGCGTCGCAGCGCTCAACGCAGAGCCCGGTATTCATTCTGCCCGATACGCTGAAGCTGAGCACGGTTCGCGCAGTGATACCGCCAACAATCAAAAGTTGGTGCGCGCGTTGCAAGGGCAGAGCAACCGCCGCGCTTGGTACGTTGCAGTGTTGGTGCTGGTCACTCGCCACGATGACCCGCAGCCCATTGTTGCCGAAGCAAACTGGTTTGGTGAGATCGTTGATCAGCCGCAAGGC
>CAMCII010000079.1 GCA_945874505.1 Bordetella parapertussis
AGAGCGATAACAGCTTGGCATCACCGGGCGACCATTTGCCAGCCTCAACCACAAAGAGCACGACATCGACACCAGCAAGCGTTTGCGTGACCACACGATTCATCATACGGTTCATCGTGCCGCCATGACGGGTTTGAAATCCGGGCGTATCGACAAACACAAATTGCTCGTGCTCGCGCGTGAGTACGCCTTGAATTCGGTGACGCGTGGTTTGTGCCTTACGCGACACGATGGTGATTTTGCTACCAATTAAGGCGTTGGTGAGAGTAGATTTACCAACGTTCGGACGCCCAACTACTGCGATAAAACCACAGCGATAGGCTGCTTCTGTCATTTAAGCTCCTGGGCAACCGCAACCGGCAGCGTGAGTTGTGCCGTTTTACGCGCCCGGGTTGAACGCTTTTTAGCGGGGGCTGGGCTAGCTGCCTCAGCTGCAACAAGTGCAAGTTTTGCTGCCGACTGCTCGGCGGCACGACGGCTCGCACCTGCAGACACCACCTTGATATCAAGCACCGGAACCGAGCACTCGACTTCAAACTGCTGACTATGCGCCGCGCCATGGGTGGCGACGACACTGTAGACGGGTAAGGCGTACTGACGACTTTGCAAGAACTCTTGCAACAAGGTTTTAGCGTCTTTACCTAAGGTGAGCGGATCAACGCTCGCCAAAATCGGAACATACAGACGCTCGATTAGCTGTTGAGCTGCAACATAACCACCATCTAAAAATACCGCAGCCAGAATCGCCTCAAAAGTATCGGCCAAAATCGAGGGTCGTCTGAACCCGCCGCTTTTGAGTTCGCCCTCGCCCAAGCGTAAGTATTTTGAAAGTTCAAGCTTTTGCGCGATTTCGGCCAACGAAGCCTGCTTGACTAAATTTGCCCTGACGCGCGAGAGGTCACCCTCATCAAGCGTGCCGTAATGATTAAACAACAGTGCCGAGACTGATACGCTCAAGACCGAGTCACCTAAAAACTCAAGCCGCTCGTTGTGACGCGCGCCGTGGCTACGATGCGTCAAGGCCTGCTCAAGCAAAGCAGGTTTGACGAATTGGTATCCAAGCGAAGTCTCAAGTGCAGAGGGTGACATGAACAAATAACAATTAACGGTGACTAAAACAATATTAACTTAGTGAAAAGGGCCAATACGGCTCAAGTGACTAAAGTTCATCCAAATAAAGAAAGCTTTACCAACGATATTAGCCTCGGGTACAAAACCCCAGTAACGACTATCCAGACTGTTATCGCGATTGTCACCCATCATAAAGTAAACGCCCGCCGGAACGGTGCAACGCACACCATTTCTGAGGTATTCACACTTTTCACGATACGGGAAATTCATAATCGGCCCTATTTCTTGCGATCTTCGTTCATCTAACAATATTTTGTGGCTTTTTTCGCCTAAATTCTCAGTGAACTGTGCGGTGTACGAAACACGATCTGGCTCAAAATATTGTCCCTCAGCAGTTCTAAGAACTTCTTTACCATTGATAAACAGCTTTTTATCAAGATAGGCCAGTTGATCACCAGGCAAACCCACCACACGTTTGATGTAGTCAACTGACGGATCGACGGGATAGCGAAACACCATCACATCACCGCGCGCCGGCTCGCCCAATGGAACAATTTTTTTATCGATCACGGGCAAACGTAGGCCGTAGGTAAATTTATTCACCAGAATCAGGTCTCCGGATTGCAAAGTTGGCAACATCGAACCAGAGGGGATCCGAAAGGGTTCAACGATGAACGAGCGCAACACAAATACGAACAGGATGACCGGAAAAAAACTGACGCCATACTCAACCCACCACGGCACATGGCCGACCTCGGCGCGGATTTGTTCTTCGCGATTTTGCACCTCGACCTGAGGCAAGCTGACCCAACTGGGCCGCGCTAAGGCCAAGGCTTCGGCAACACGCCGCTGGCGTGCCGGACGCAACGAAAACTTATCCAGTGCGTACACCACACCGGTGATAAGCATCAGCACAAAGAGTATCAGGGCAAAATTCCAGCTCATCAGCTCAGCCTTGTAGAAAGATTATTTATCATCAACTTGCAAGATTGCCAAGAACGCTTCTTGCGGAATCTCAACGCTACCCACTTGCTTCATGCGTTTTTTACCGGCCTTTTGTTTTTCAAGCAGTTTTTTCTTGCGACTGATATCACCACCATAACATTTAGCCAACACGTTTTTACGCAAGGCTTTGACGTTTTCGCGGGCAATGATCTCGGCACCGATCGCGGCCTGAATCGCCACGTCGTACATTTGCCGGGGGATAAGTTCGCGCATGCGTGCCACGACATCGCGCGCGCGATAGCGCGCATTTGAGCGGTGGCAAATATTTGACAAGGCGTCAACCTTATCGGTGTTGATTAAGAGATCAACCTTCACCACGTCAGCAGTACGATATTCTTTAAACTCGTAATCCATTGAGGCGTAGCCACGCGACACCGACTTTAATTTGTCAAAAAAATCGAGCACGATTTCAGCCAAAGGCATTTCGTAGTGCAAATGCACCTGGCGACCGTGATACGTCATATCGAGTTGCTGGCCACGCTTGTTGTTGCAAAGTGTCATGACGGGGCCCACGTACTCTTGGGGCATAAACAAGGTGATCGTCACAATTGGTTCACGAATTTCAAGGTACTGCCCAACCTCGGGCATGCGCGACGGGCTTTCAATCTGGATGACACTGTTATCTCGTAGCACAACCTCATACACCACCGACGGTGCGGTAGTGATGATGTCCATATCAAATTCGCGCTCAAGGCGCTCTTGCACGATCTCCATGTGCAGCAAACCCAAAAAGCCACAGCGAAAGCCAAAGCCCAGCGCCTGCGACACTTCGGGCTCGTACATCAGCGAAGAATCGTTGAGTTTGAGTTTTTCGAGTGAATCACGCAGTTGATCGTATTCGCTACTTTCAACTGGATATAAACCGGCAAACACCTGCGGCTTGACTTCTTTAAAGCCAGGCAAGGCCTCAGAGGCAGGCTTGGATAACAGCGTGATCGTATCGCCCACTTTGGCGTCAGCAAGTTCTTTGATGCCGGCAATGACAAACCCAACCTCACCGGCCGACAGGTGGGGACGAGGCTGTGACTTTGGTGTAAACACACCGGTTTGCTCGCACAGGTGGACAGCACCCGTCGCCATAAAAGAAATCTTGTCTTTCGGCTTAAGTACACCGTTGACCACACGCACTAGCATCACGACGCCAACGTAATTATCAAACCACGAGTCGATGATCAGGGCCTGCAAAGGCGCTGTGGGGTCACCCTTTGGCGCAGGAATACGTGCGACCACGGCTTCGAGGATTTCATCAATCCCCATGCCGGTTTTGGCGCTAGCCAAAATAGCGTCTGAGGCATCAATGCCAATCACCTCTTCAACTTCAGAGCGAGCACTTTCTGGATCAGCCGAAGGCAAATCCATTTTGTTTAAGACCGGCACGACCTCAACACCAAGCTCGATCGCGGTATAGCAGTTGGCAACGGTTTGGGCCTCGACACCTTGCGAGGCATCGACCACCAGTAGCGCCCCCTCGCAAGCCGACAACGAACGACTGACCTCGTACGAGAAGTCGACGTGGCCAGGGGTATCAATCAAATTGAGATTGTAAATTTCACCATTCGCGGCTTTATAGTGCAACGCGGCGGTTTGCGCTTTAATCGTAATGCCACGTTCACGCTCGATATCCATCGAGTCAAGCACCTGCGCCGACATTTCGCGGTCGGCCAAGCCGCCGCAGCGCTGAATCAGTCGGTCTGCGAGCGTGGATTTACCGTGATCGATGTGGGCAATGATCGAGAAATTGCGGATGTGCTGCATAACGCCTAAAAAGTGAGATACCAAGCAAAAGGGGCGCCCTGCGCCCCTTTTGCGGCAAACCGCTATTCTAGCCTGTCTAGGCCAACTTAGCGGTCCCCAAGACTTACTTCACCGTTCGCACGGCGACCCAGCGGGTTTGATCGCCCGTTCGCACCATCAAACCGACTGGGCGAGACTGATCCAGCCCAGCAACGACCTTGGCAAATTGCGCCGGGCTGGTGATGTCGGTGTCATTGACCGCCAAAATGATGTCGCCCTCGGCCACGCCAGCCGTGCTGGCAGGCGCCTGAACCGAAGTCACTTGCACACCACCCTTGATACGCAGCTTTTTCTGGACATCCTCTTTGACAGGAGTCACTTCCATCCCTAAGACCGTTGTGACGGCCTCTGTAGGCTTGGAGCTTGCAGGTTCAGCGGCAGCGGTTTTGTCTGCTTTTAACTCAGCCACAGTGACTTTCAGGGTCAAGGGCTTGCCTTTACGCCACACTTCAAGGGTAGAGGTCGTCCCAGGCTTTGTTTCGCCCACCAAGCGCGGCAAGTCAGACCAGCGACCAATCGGCTTATCGCCAAACTTGGTGATCACGTCCCCAGGTAAGACCCCTGCCTTGTCGGCAGGCGCATCAGGCTCAACACCGCCCACCAAAGCGCCCTCTGCCTTGGGCAGGCCAATTGCCTGAGCCACGTCTTTACTGACCTCGCCAATCTGTACCCCAATCCGACTGCGAGTCACCGTGCCCGAGGCACGCAACTGATCGACTACAGACATCGCCTCTTCGATTGGAATCGCTAAGGAAATCCCCATGAAGCCACCACTGCGAGAGACGATCTGGGCGTTAATCCCAACCACCTCGCCTTTCAGGTTCAGTAGGGGGCCGCCTGAGTTACCAGGATTCACAGCCACATCGGTTTGGATGAATGGCAAGTAATCGCCGGTTTCACGACCCAGCGCACTCACAATCCCTGAGGTCACTGTCGACTCAAGACCAAAGGGCGAACCAATTGCCATCACCCATTGCCCTTTTTTAAGTAACTTGGCGCTACCAATCGGTAAAAAGGCCAGGCCGGTGGCTTCAACTTTAAGCAGAGCCACATCGGTACGCTTATCGCTACCAATGACCTTCGCTTTAAATTCGCGCGCATCGGTCAGTGTCACAAAAATATCGGTGGCACCTTCAACCACGTGATGATTGGTCAACAAGTACCCATCCGCTGAAATAAAGAACCCCGAGCCCACGCCGCGCGGTACTGAGCGCTCTTCGGGTTCAGTACGAGGCTTGCCACGCGGATTCTGCTGAGGACCTTGGCGCCCGCCTGGAGGCTGAAAATCAGGGCCAAAGAAATGGCGGAACATTTCGTAAGGATCTTGCCCTTGCGGCCCAGAACGTGGGGTCACTTTTGCCGTCGTGCGAATATTGACAACCGCGGGTTCAGACTTTTCAACAATGGTCGTGAAATCAGGCAAGCCCGCAGCTTGCGCTTGCACGTTAAGGTGTTGCATACCGCCTGCAATCAGTATCACGGCCATCAAGAGCACAAAGACAGCGCGACGAGCACGGCTCACAGACTGATACGCAGAGAAATAAAATTGTTCTTGCATCATGGACTCCAGTAAAACATTCTAAGAAGGCTCGCTAGCGCGAACCCACCGGTGGAACGTATTGAATCGACTGCGCCAAGAGTTCTAGAGTGGTAGCCGGCACTTCACCCAAAACAGTCAACCAGAAATTTGCAATACGGATCCCAAAGATATTGACAGAACCGCTGCGTGCAGCGCCCTGGGATAGATACTCAGACCGCTCTGCACGATAAGGTTCAATAAAAATTGAAATTGTTGCAAGCCCATCAGACAACACGAGTTGATTGACCGTGCGTTGGTCGGCAAACACGCGCGCAAGTTGAGAGGTTGGCAAGTATCCCGGCGGAGCAGGTACGCGCCAACCCATTGCACCTAAATCAATGGCCTGTTGTTTGGTGTGTTGTATTGACCAGTCTGTGGTCGGCCAAGCAGGCTGCAACGCCTGCTCATTGATCGCTTGCCCGATCGTCACCTGCGTAAAGGCAACCTGCTCGAGCACAGAACCTTGGCTCGTAATGGTTTGCGCCTTGAGCAATAAATTCGAGGCGATATCCGCGCACAAGCGATAACCATAGCGGTGTGCATCACGCGGCGTAATGTCAATGACACGACACGAGCGTCCAGCCACCCGATAGGGTTCAGGTAACGTACGTAATTGATAATGAGCTTCGAGTGCCGCTGGGTCTGCCACGAGCAAACCAGGAAATCGATCGCCACGTTGCTGCTCACGCAAGATTATTTTTTGCTCGGGGATGAGGCTCTGCACCTCATCGTTACGCCGAAGGTATTCACGCGGCGGCCCATCGAGTACTTCAATGCGTTCTTTTTCATCTTGACCATCAAACACATGAGTCATGCGTGACGACTCGATCGACTCGCCTTGTTGAAATGTAAAGACACCTTCGTAATTTAAGTGTCGCGCCGCTTGCTGTATTTGCCGCAAGAGGGTGGCCTCTGGCGAACTCGACACGACACTGAGTGTCGCAGTCGAGGCCGAACTCGCAGTCGAACCAGAGGATAGAACGGCACCCGTAACGGGCGGCGCGAGCGGCGCGCCTTGACCAAGCGCCTGCAGGGGTAGCCCAATCCACAAGCCCGTGCAAACCAATCGCAACAGACTATGTGAAGCTGCAGCCGATGCGTGCTTAAACCAGGCAGCGTTGCGCCCCCGCCGCCCGTGCTCGCTAACCATTAGCGCGACGCACCAAACGACGCGGGCCGAACGTTAGACGGCCCAGAAATCTGACGATGCGCCGTCACGTAATCACGCACGGCCGAGGCCTCAAGATTGGTCGCCACCGGACTCTGCACATTGACGTTGGCAGTTTGCGCCGAGGGCACTGACAATTCGGGTACAAACAAGGGCTTAGCGACCCATACGACCGAAGCCACCGCAGCAGCCATGGCAACGCTTGGCCACACCACGCGACGTAGCAGTTTTGACAGGGGGGTGAGCTTGCGAGCCTCGACCTGCGCTGCCATACGGCTTGAGGGTTCGACCGCGGGGGGCAATGCCAGGGTGTGTGCCGAGTCGTGTTGCCCGTTGTGCCGCGCGGCCAATTCGGGCGCAGCCGCACTCAATGCAGGCTCAGAGGCCAGTGCGTGCGCCACGCGCTGAGACAAATCTGCCTGGGTCGACAAGGCTAATTCGGGCGTGCGCAACGTATCGCCGATCAAGTGATACACCTGCCAGGTGGCGTGCCCTGAGGCCGTAAACAATTCAGAGGGCAAAGTCGTTTGCGTATCACCGTCCATCCATGCCGAGATCGTCACAGACACCTCGTTTGAGGTGAGGATCGCATGTTCGCTCGCAGCGGCCTCGTTCAAAAGACCGTTGCTCGCCTGAAGAGGTGTGGGTTGCTTTTTCATGGATTTATCCTTACCAGCGCCGATTGCCGGTGTCACCCAGCAAAGGACGCAAACGTGTCGCAATCGCCTCGCGAGCCCGGAAAATCCGAGACCGAACCGTGCCGATTGGACAATTCATACTTTCTGCAATGTCTTCGTAGCTCATACCGTCAATTTCACGCATCACAATCGCATTACGTAATTCTTCGGGCAAATCGTTAATCGCTTTATTCACTGTTTCTGCGATTTGGCGACTCGCCATCTCTGATTCGGGGTTGCTTCCATCGGTTAGTACGTCAGATTCGTTAAAAGTTTCACCTTCTTCGTTTTCAAAGCCAGAAGGCGTACTCGGAGCACGCTTATTGGCGGCTAACCAGTTGCGCGCAGTATTAATCGCAATGCGATATAACCAGGTATAGAAGGCGCTGTCGCCTCTGAATTGCGGTAAAGCCCGATAGGCCTTAATAAAGGCCTCTTGGGCAACGTCTTCGATTTCAGCTGGGTCGCGAATCATGCGAGACAGTAAGCGCATGATTTTTCTCTGATATTTGATGACCAGTAGATCAAAGGCCTGCTTATCACCGGCCTGCACTCTGGACACTAACTCGGCATCGACATCGCGTTCGCTCACGCGGTTTCCCCTTTGGATAACGGCGTGCAACGAGCCGTCTGCCACGAGGCCCAAATATTGAGGCGTCGGTAGGTTTGAGCAGGCAGTTGACTGCGCCAAAGCGTCAAGGTGACAACTTCAGGCTTGTTATGGGGGTGATTGTGCAAATTCAAACGTAGCGTCAATCCAAAAATATGCGTCCAATGCTGTTGCAAAGTAACAGGTGTCAAGGTGGTCTGACCGGTAATTTTAGAAAAAGTGCCCAAAAACACGCTGGGAGCTGTCGCAAACTGGCTGGCTGAGGGTTGAACAGACAGGTGATGATTTTTTTGCCATGCCTGTCGGCGTCGTTGAACACTAGCGTGAGCAAGCACACCCACTGCAGCCGCAAGCAACAGTACCCAACTCGGCACGCCCTGCCAATACCCACTAAGTGCCAAGGCAGACCAGGCAAGCGCTAAAGCGACCCAACCCAAGGCAACCGCCCAGCGGGGGTGGGTCAGTTGCAACTGCAGGGGCAAAGTCGGGTGCTCAGGCCACGCACGGCAAAACACTAGACGCGACGCACTGCCATTGAGCCGTTGGTGCCACCAAATCCAAAGGAATTGGAGAGTGCTACGTCGATTTTGAGGTCGCGTGCGGTATTGGCGCAATAATCAAGATCGCACTCTGGATCCTGATTAAAAATATTGATCGTGGGTGGCGAAATCTGGTGATATACCGCCAACGTCGCAAAGACGGCCTCGATACCGCCTGCGGCCCCCAGCAAATGGCCTGTCATTGACTTGGTTGAGTTCACGACCAGTTTTTTGACGTGGTCACCGAAGGCCAGCTTCAGGGCCTCAGTCTCGTTTTTATCACCCAACGGTGTCGAGGTGCCGTGGGCGTTGACATACTGGATCTGATCGGCATTGATGCCGCCGTTACGCAAAGCGTTGACGATGCCGCGGCGCGGGCCATCGCGATCAGGTGCAGTGATATGGTGGGCATCTGAACTCATGCCATAGCCAGCAAACTCGCCATAGATACGCGCCCCGCGCTTTTTGGCATGCTCGTACTCTTCGAGCACCAGCACGCCGGCACCTTCTCCAAGCACAAAACCATCACGATCCCGATCCCAAGGGCGCGAGGCAGTGGTAGGGTCATCGTTACGTTGCGAAAGCGCACGCATCGCTGCAAAACCGCCAATCCCCAAGGGCGAAACGGTCGATTCAGCGCCACCGGCCATCATCACGTCGGCATCGCCATATTCAATCATACGTGCGGCGTCACCAATCGAGTGCAACCCCGTTGTGCAGGCCGAGACCACGGCGTACGACGGGCCTTTTAGGCCCAGCATAATAGTCAGTTGGCCTGAAATAAGATTAATCAGCGAGGCGGGCACAAAAAATGGCGAGATCCGACGTGGACCGCGCTGTAAATATTCTGTTTGAGTTTCTTCGATACGTTGCAGACCGCCAATACCAGAGCCTACGATCACGCCAACCCGCTCGGGGTCAGTGTGCGCAATATCCAGACCTGAGTCGGTCCAGGCCTGCAAACCTGCGGCAATGCCGTAATGGATAAAGGTGTCCATGGTACGGGCTTCTTTGACCGGAATAATTGAGGTGACGTCAAAGCCTTTCACTTCGCCAGCGATGTGGGCATTAAAAGCGCTGGGATCAAACCGTGTAATCCGCCCGATACCCGATCGACCGTTCACGATATTGTCCCAAGCCGTAGCAATATCATTGCCCACAGGGCTCACGATGCCAAGACCTGTTATGACGACTCGTCGCTTCACGGATCACTCCTTATATGTGATAACGGCGGCCAAGCCGTATGAAGCAGCACAACAACAGGTCTTAACACCCACGTCGCGTTTGCGCCAGACTTCTTAACCGCCTAACTGACCTACCCTGCGCAATATTTGTGAAAACTCAAGCCATTCACAAAGACTGACAGCAGCCTATGACTTAGAACGCGAATTGATGTAATCAACGGCCTGTTGCACAGTTGTTATTTTTTCAGCTTCTTCGTCGGGGATTTCGGTTTCGAACTCGTCTTCGAGTGCCATGACTAGCTCGACCATGTCGAGTGAATCGGCACCGAGGTCGTCAAGAAAGGAGGATGCGTTCTTGATCTCGGCTTCGTTTACGCCGAGTTGTTCAGCGACGATCTTCTTAACGCGCTGTTCGATGCTTTCCATTCATATCTCCAAAGGGGGAAAAGTTCGCCGAATTATAGCGAACCGGCAGAAAAAAAACCTGTTACATGTACATGCCACCATTCACATGGAGTGTCGTACCTGTAATGTAACCGGCTTGGGGAGACGCCAAAAAGGCTGCAGCATGAGCAATATCTGCCGCAGACCCAAGGCGCCCAAGGGGAATTTGAGTTAAAAGGGTCGCCGTTTGACCTTCGTCGAGGCCGCTCGTCATGTCGGTGGCGATAAAACCAGGAGCGATACAGTTGACGGTCACACCTCGGCTGCCGAGCTCTCGGGCTAGCGCGCGACTCATGCCCGCGACTCCGGCTTTTGCTGCAGCATAATTGGCCTGCCCAGGGTTACCCATTGAGCCAACCACCGAAGTAATGTTGATGATGCGACCCCAACGCGCCTTCATCATGCCACGCATCACGGCGCGCGACAGCCGAAACACCGAGGTCAGATTGGTTTGCAGCACAGCATCCCATTCATCGTCTTTCATGCGCATTGAAAGATTATCGCGGGTAATGCCAGCGTTATTGACCAAAATATGGGGCCCGCCCGACTCTTTGGCCAGAGCGTCAGTTAACGCATCGCAGGCCGCAGCGTCAGTGACGTTGAGCACAACACCCCGACCGCCCTGAGCTGCTAGCGCCTCTGTGATGCCTGCAGCGCCTGCTTCGGTCGTTGCAGTACCCACCACGATCGCGCCGCGCGCCGAGAGTTCTAGGGCGATCGCCCTGCCAATCCCGCGTGAAGCACCTGTCACTAAGGCGACTTTATCTTTTAGATCCATGGCAATATCCTTAGGCCGCTGCCAGCGCGTCGAGCGCGGCTTGCATTGATTCGGGGTCTGTCATCGACAGCGCAACAAGCTCAGGATCAATACGTTTGACCATGCCTGCTAAGACTTTACCGGGCCCGCACTCAATAATGTGCGTAATCCCTTGCGCTTTCATGGCCTGTATCACCTCAACCCAGCGCACTGCATGCCAGGCTTGCCGCACCAAGGCGTCGCGAATCGCGTCGGGCGACTGCTCGATCGCTACATCGACATTGTTCACCACTGCAATCGCAGGGGTCGACACGTTGATCTTGGCCAATGCGTCAGCTAATACGTCTGCGGCGGGCTTGAGCAAGCTTGAATGAAAGGGGGCAGACACTGGTAAGAGCATGGCACGCTTAGCACCCGCAGCCTTTGCAGTGACGATCGCACGCTGCACGGCCGTTGCGTGGCCAGCAATCACGACTTGTGAGGGCGCATTAAAGTTAACGGCTTCGACGACCTCACCTTCTGCTGCGTCAAGGCACGCTTGTTTGACCAAGTGATCGTCAAGACCCAACACAGCAGCCATGGCACCAGTACCGACCGGTACAGCAGCCTGCATCGCATCGGC
>CAMCII010000080.1 GCA_945874505.1 Bordetella parapertussis
CAGCAAGGTGCGTTCGCCCTTTAACACTGCACGACTTTGATCGGTCAGCGCCAGGGTGCCGTAGCCCTCTTGATCGACCATCAACAAACTGTGTGCCAACAATTGCCTTAAGACACTGCGCCAGGCTTGCTCAGACAGATCTTGACCGATCCCAAACACGGTCAGCGAACCGTGACCATGCTCAAGGACGCGCGGCGTCTGCTTGCCGCGCAAAATATCAATCAAATGACCGGCCCCATAGCGCTGACCGCGCTCTTTCCAGAGCCGATAAATCGTTGACAACATTTTTTGAGCAGCCACCGTGCCATCCCACGCCTCAGGGGGCACCAAACAATTGTCGCAATTGCCGCAGGCCGACATGGTTTGGCCAAAATATTGCAACAACCGTTGGCGACGACACGAAATGGTTTCGCATAAACCCAGCATGGCATCTAGCTGCGACCCTAACCTGCGCCTGAACGAGTCATCGCCACTTGATTCGTCGATCATGCGGCGCTGCTGCACCACATCTTGTAAACCATAGGCCAACCAGGCCGTCGCCGGCATACCGTCACGCCCGGCCCTGCCGGTTTCTTGGTAATAACCTTCGACCGACTTAGGCATATCAATGTGTGCCACAAAACGCACATCGGGCTTGTCAATCCCCATCCCAAACGCAATTGTCGCGACCATCACGATGCCGTCTTCGCGCAAAAATCTGGATTGGTTTTTGGCACGCACCGCGGGTCCTAATCCAGCGTGGTAGGGCAAGGCCTCGATGCCCTGAGCGCACAAAAACTCGGCAGTCTCATCAACCTTGTTGCGAGACAAGCAATACACGATACCCGCATCGCCAGCATGCTCTTGTCGCAACAATTGCAGTAACTGCTTGCGCACCTCTTGCTTTTCGACGATGTGATAGCGAATATTGGGGCGATCAAAGCTCGCAACAAAATGGCGAGCCTCGGCCAAGGCAAGGCGTTCGGCGATTTCGGTACGGGTCACATCAGTGGCCGTGGCGGTGAGTGCAATACGCGGTACGTTTGGCCAGCGCTCGTGCAACATCGACAAGCCAAGATACTCAGGCCTGAAATCATGCCCCCACTGCGAGACACAATGCGCCTCGTCAATCGCAAACAAGGCCAATTTACCCCGCGCGAGCAACTGCAGGCAGCGCTCAGTCAGCAAACGCTCGGGCGCCACGTACAATAGATCAAGTTCGCCGGCCAAAAAAGCCTGTTCAACTTCGCGCGAATCTTGCCAATCTTGGGTTGAGTTTAAAAAGGCCGCCCGCACACCAAGCTCTGTGAGCGCATCCACTTGATCCTGCATCAGAGCAATCAAAGGCGAAATCACAATCCCGACACCCGCGCGCACAAGTGCAGGCACCTGATAACAAAGGGATTTTCCGGCGCCGGTGGGCATCAACACCAAGGCGTCACCACCACCGATCACATGCTCGACAATCGCTTGCTGGTCACCGCGAAACGACTCATAGCCAAAGACCGTTGCCAGCACCTGTGAGGCGCCAGATTTGGCTTTTGCATCAATCGTCATTGTCATGCCGGTATTGTAGGGGATTCGCTCAGGGTGCACGCACCCATACAAGATCATTTCAATTGATTTCAAGCCGCTTGCCCAAACCCACGCCGCGTTGCACACTCTTGTTATGGATTCTCGAACTGGCACTGAACCGCGCATCAAGATTTTAGTGGTCGATGACGACCCTGCTCTACGTCAACTACTCGCTGACTATCTCAATAAGCATGGCTTTGACACCCTGCTCGCACCAAACGCGACCGATCTCGCGGCGCGTATCTTACGCTTTGCCCCCGAACTGATCGTGCTTGACCGCATGATGCCTGGTGGCGACGGCGCAGAGGCCTGTCGCGCGCTTCGGGCGCAGGGCGAAGACATCCCCGTCATTCTGCTAACCGCACGCGACGAGTCGGTTGACCGCATTATTGGCCTTGAGGCGGGCGCAGATGACTATGTTGGCAAGCCGTTTGATCCACGCGAATTACTTGCCCGCATTCAAGCCGTGCTGCGTCGCAAGCGCGGCGCCTCGGCACTGACCAAACATGCGCCGGTGCAATTTGGCGCGTTTACCTTTGATCCAGTGATGCGCCAGCTGCTACGTGGTCTAGAAGTCGTCAAGCTGACCGGCGGTGAAATCAATCTGCTTGAAGCTTTAATTCGCAACCCAGGCAAACCTCTTTCACGTGAACGGTTGCTGACGCTGGCTCGCGATGACGAATCAGGCGAGCGCAATGATCGGGCGATCGACATTGCCATTTTGCGGCTGCGTCGCGCCCTTGAAGACGACCCCAAACAGCCTCGTTGGATACAAACGGTCTGGGGTACCGGCTACCGCTTTTCACCGTGAACCCGCTCAACTTTTTACTGCCGCAATCATTTCGCTCTAGGCTGGTGCTGTTAGTACTGGCCACGGTGCTGGCTGGTCAGGCTGCAACCCTGTATTTAGTATCGATTTACCAACGCGATCACGCTCAAACTGTGGCGCTAGATTTACTTTCCACCACCATCCGTACCTTGCAGTACTCGATGGAGCACGTGCCCCCACCTGAGCGGGCAGAGTTTGTGCATCAGGCCTCTCAAGGGCAATGGCGGCTGTGGTCTCAACCCTTGCCCAACGACGCACGACTTCAACGCAGAGCCGCCAGAAACGAACAGGCGGCCACGCGCATGCCTCAACCAAGGGATGGGCAAGCCCCACGCACAATGGGCTCAGCCTCAAATACACAGCCAACTCGTCCTCGACCGGCAGATCAGTCTTCGCCTCATGCGCCACCTGCCCCGAAAGAGTCCGCCGCCGCGCTTGCAACACCCGAGCAGCCCACGGCACTCGCACCGGTAAAACCCGGGCCACGCGAACAGTTTGGCTCAGACGACGTCAGGCGTGGACTTGCGCGGTTGATTGGGCGCTTGAACAATCGTTTAAGTGGGGATAGCCGTGTGGCTCTTTCACGCGGCCCTATTCCAGAAATTTATATTTCGCTCACGCGACCCAACGACACCGAATCGCCCCGCCATCGTGAATGGTTGGTGATTCCGCTCGATCGGATTGATCCTCCGTTAGCCACCTCGCTGATCATCTGGTGGCTGAGCGGGCTTGCCATGTTGTTACTGCTCGCAGCGTGGTTTTCGTGGCACATCACACGGTCGATCACCCATTTGGTCGATGCAACTGATCGTCTGGCTGCCGGCAAGCCGGCGCGCGTTGAGCCTGCGGGCCCAACCGAAATCAAACGCTTGGGTGAACGCTTTAACGCCATGCTCGGGGCACTGAGCCAATCAGAGGCGACTCGTCGCACCTTGCTGGCAGGCTTGCCTCATGATCTGAAAGCCCCGCTCTCGCGCATGTGGTTACGCATTGAGATGAGCGACGACGCGTCGCTCAAAGACGGAATGCGTAAAGACCTGCAAGATATGCAGCAAATGGTGGATCAATTTATTCAGTACCTGCGAGGCTCTGACCCAGCCACTTATCATTTCGCGAGATTTTTCCTCAATGACTGGGTGACTGAAAGAGTCGCAAACTGGAGCAGTACGCGCAATGAGGTCATCTTGGTGGGCACACCCGCGCCGCTCATGGTCAGCGCTGATGGCGCGGCGCTTTCGCGCCTACTTGATAACTTAATCAGCAATGCGCTGCATCATGGGGCACCTCCTGTCGAGGTGTCTTTACGCTCTGCTGACGCTTGGGCAGTACTCACCGTGAGCGATCACGGCCCGGGGATCCCACCCGAGCGGCGTGCCGAGGCGCTCAAGCCGTTTGTACGACTCGACGAGGCGCGCACACGAACGGGTAACGTTGGCTTAGGTTTGGCACTGGCCGAGGCAATCGCCGCGGCGCATGGCGGTACTCTCACGCTCGCTCAGGCTGCTGATCACGGCGGACTCAAGGTCGAGTTTCGCTTACCACTGGCCGTTTAGCTTACCACTGGCCGCTCAGCCACAACCGTTCTGGCGAGCGGTTGTACAGAAGACCTCAGCCGTTGCAACCATGGGCTGAAGGGCAAACGTTACAGAAGACCTCAGCCGTTGCAACCATGGGCTGAAGGGCAAACGTGCACGCATGACAACCGTCACGGCGCGCGACCAAACAGCCCGCGGTACGTCATCAGATTAAAAATCACCATGATAGGCAAAGCCACCACCGTGGCCGCCAACACCAGTTGTAACGAACCTTGAGCGGCTGCAGCATCCCACAGCGTCAGGTGATCCAGAATCACAAACGGAAACATGCTGTAGGTCAAGCCGCTGAGCATGGCGCAAAACAAAATCAAACACAAGGCAAAGGGCAACCAGACTAAATGTCGGTAGCGCGGCTGCACCACTCGGCTCAGACTCATATCAATCCCTACAAAGCACGCCAACATCAGCAACCAAACCGGAGCCGCCATCACAAGATTGGTCGCACTACTCCACTTATAAAAAATCGCGGGGTTTGCCAAACCCAGCGCGATCGAGACTGCGACCATGCCTGCGGCAGCCCAACGAATCGCATGACGGGCCCAATGTGCAGCAAACAACTGTAAGTCATCTTCCAAGCGCATCACCAACCAACAAGCACCTAGCAAGCCATAGCCAGCCACTGCACACAGCGCAATAAAACCCGTAAACCATAGTGCAGGAGCAGCGTCTTTAGCACCTAACACGAGCTCAGATATCAAGGCGCCATGACCCAACGCGGTTAACACCGAGCCAAGCCAAAACAAAGCGATCCAGCGAACACGCTTGTCGCTTGCTGCCCGAATGCGAAACTCAAACGCCACACTACGCAGCATGACACCAATCATTGTCAACGACATGGGCACATACAGCACTCCCAGCACTTCACCCCAGGCCAGCGGAAACGCAGTCAAAAACAACCCAAGCGCCAATAACATCCAAAAGCCATTGGCATCGCGTAAGGGGCTCAAGGCAACCATCAACTGCGAGCGTGATTGTTTGGGTGCTAGAAGCACCAACACCCCCACACCAATATCGAAACCGTCAAAGAGAGCTGCGCCAACAATTAACACAAAGAGCAGCGCCATCATGAGCAAAGGCATCCAGAACGCCGGATTCCCCGCGCTTAAACCCAACGAAGCCGCCAAGGCATCAATCATGGGCGCATCCCTGGTTTGCGCACCGGGACAACGCCGAAGCGCGCCGCATGCCACAGCATTTGAATAAACCCTGCCAACAACACTGCGTAGGTAGCGACGGCCCCCGCCAACACCCAGGCCAGCGTGATCGGTGCCACGGCGGCCAGCGCATCTTGTTGCAACACAGTGCCCCACACCAAGTAAGGAGAGCGGCCCAAGTCTGAGAGGTTCCAGCTTAACAACCACGATAAAGCGCCCAAGCTACTGGCCCACACTTGCGCACGTAATAACCACTGCGGCTGACGCGACGCCTCAAACCCTTGCCTGAGCCCCACCAAAAGCGTCACGAGAATCAACAGGCTGGCTAAAGCACCAGCCAGTAACGCGGCGCGCAAGAGCCAAAACAACAGCACCACAGGCGGCAGCAACTCACCCGCCTTATCCAGCCCGACTAAACTGGCATCAGTCTGCTTACCTAACCACCGCTGGGGATTAAACTCAGAGGCCCAAAACACCTCTGTCGAACGCTGTTGCGGCTTGGGCACACCCAGCCACACCCAGCTCGGAGCAGCCGAACTCTGCCAGACGCCCACCTGAGCAGCCGCGACAGCGGGTTGATAGCGCGCCACCATCCTGGCATTGCCATCGAGGGCAGCCCAATACAAAACGATCGCACACACAGACACCAACACCCCAGTGCGAAACGACAAACGCTCACCTTCGTCAGGTGGGCGGCGCAAGGCCTGCCAGGCCGTCACACCAAGCAAGAGCAGTCCAGCAAACAAAAATGCACCTGCCACGAAACTCACCGAACGCCACAGCACAAATGGGGTCAGGATGATTTCGTTCCAGCCATACACCTGATAACGCCCGTCGATTAAACCTGCGCCGACAGGCGCCTGCGCCCAGGTGTGCAACACGACTGCCCAAAACAGCGTCAACGTCAACCCAAGGGCAACCATCAGCACGGAAAAAAAATGCGCTTTGGCCGACACGCGACGCTGCCCAAACAGCACCACCCCCATAAACAGCGACTTTGTGACAAAAAAAGTGGTGAGGCCAAAGGCCAGCAAGGGGCCCGCCACGTTACCGGTGCGTTCAATCAATTCAGGCCACAGCGTGCCAAACTCAACGAGCACCGGCAAGGCTGTCGCCAACGCCAAAAAAAAGGACAAGGCAAAAATCCTCACCCAAAACCGATAGGCGGTCGTCCAGCCAGAGTCTGGAGCCTTCCAGGCACGAAACCGAAACACGCACAGAAGCCAGCCCAGCGCCATGGCGAGCGCAGCAAACAGAACGTGCATGTTCAGACTCAGGGCGAACTGCGCGCGGGCGAGAAAAAGTGCTGAAATTTCCATGATTTGGGCTAGTGTAGACCGGTCGTGGCAAAATGATCCTTTCAATACCGCTTTAATACTCAAAATCCTGTATGACCACAGACTCTGTTTCACCGGTAACGACCAATTTTTTACGCAATATTATTGAAGCCGACCTGAGCGCCCAGCGCTTTGCGGGCAAGCGCTGGGCTGGCCGGCCGGGGCCAGCGTCTGTGCAGGCTGCGGGCTTGCCCGATCCCGCCAACATCCGCACGCGGTTTCCGCCCGAGCCCAACGGCTATCTGCATATCGGTCACGCCAAGAGCATCTGCCTGAACTTTGGCTTGGCGCGCGACTATGGTGGCGTGTGCCATCTGCGTTTTGACGACACCAACCCTGAAAAAGAAGAGCAAGAATACGTCGATGGCATCATTGACGCGGTCAAGTGGCTAGGCTTTAACTGGCAGTCAAATGGCAGCGAGCATCTGTTTTTTGCCAGCGATTATTTTGGTGTGATGTATGACTGCGCGTTGGCGTTGATCCAAGCCGGCCATGCCTATATTGACGAGCAAAGCCCCGAGCAAATGCGCGCCATGCGCGGCACACTCACTGAAGCGGGGCAAAATTCGCCGTGGCGCGAGCGCCCGATCGCCGATTCAACCCGTTTACTGAACGAAATGCGCGAAGGCAAGCACGCTGACGGCAGTATGGCGTTACGCGCAAAAATTGATATGGCATCGCCCAATATCAACATGCGCGACCCCGTTTTATACCGGATCCGGCACGCTACCCATCACCGTACCGGTAACCAGTGGTGTATTTACCCGATGTACGCCTTTGCCCATCCGATCGAAGATGCCCTCGAAGGTATCACCCACAGCATCTGTACGCTTGAGTTTGAAGACCAACGACCATTCTACGACTGGACGCTGAACCGTCTGAACGAGCTTGGCAAGTTAGCCGCCCCCCTACCCCACCAATACGAGTTTGCACGGCTCAACATGAGCTACATCGTGACGAGCAAACGCAAACTCCTGCAGCTGGTCAAAGAGGGCCACGTTACGGGTTGGGATGACCCACGCATGCCAACCATTGTGGGCTTACGCCGCCGCGGCTACACCCCCGAGGCCTTGCGTTTGTTCTGTGAACGCACCGGCGTGTCTAAAAATAACGCTCGCATTGATTACAGTTTATTGGATCAGGCGCTGCGCGAAGTACAAGATCCGGTTGCCCCCCGTTCCGTGGCGATTCTTGACCCCTTAAAGCTGGTCATTACCAATTTTCCAGAGGGTCAGGTCGAGCCTTGCCAGGCGCCACGTAACCCGCACGACCCGCAGGCGGGTCAGCGTCAGTTTGGGTTTACCCGTGAGTTGTGGATTGAGCAAGAAGACTTCGCCGAGGTGCCTCCTCCCAAGTACTTCAGGTTGTTTCCAGGTAATTCGGTGCGCCTGAAGTACGGCTATGTCGTCACCTGCACAGGCTTTATTAAGGATTCTTCAGGAAAAGTGACTGAAGTCCATGCCGAATACAACCCCGACACCAAAAGTGGTACGGCTGGCTCAAATGCCGTCAAAGTCAAAGGGACTGTGACTTGGATTAGTGCGGCGCAAGCCATCCCCGCTGAGATTCGCCTGTACGATCGGCTGTTTTCAGCGCCTTTTCCGGATGCGGGCGACAACGATTTTTTGGCCTGCCTGAACCCAAATTCGGCGCATCGTGTCACGGCGTGGCTTGAACCGGGTACCGTCGCCACGGCAGGCGTGGTGTCCCAGTTTGAACGCCTGGGTTACTTTGCCGTCGACTCAGTTGACTCAACCCTCGAACGACCTGTTTTTAATCGCGTCACCACCTTAAAAGACACATGGGCCACTGGCGTCTGAGTTATCATTCTTAGCCATGACGACCGAAATTTCACCCCTCGATTTTAAAAGTGCCACGCTCTATGCGATTAGAGTGGTGCTCCAGCACGCTGATACCAAAGCGCTAGTCAAGGCGCTTAAAAAACGCATGGCTGACGCTGGTGCTTTTTATGAAAACGAACCCGTGGTCATTGATGCGGGTTCGGTTCACGACGTCATTGACTGGGCACCCTTGCTGAAGGCCTTTGCCGACCACCGCCTGCCTGTCATTGGTGTCGTGGCGCAAGGCGAAAATCTGGCAGCAGCCAAGGCCTGCGGGCTTGCCGCGGTTGACTTATCGACTAGCCCCGTGCGCAATGCCTTGGATACGCAAACAGCAGCTTCTGTGGCCGAGCCGGTGACGGCGAATGTGCCCGCACCAGCAGCGGCTGACGGGGCCGCGAGCGCTGCACAACCGGCAGCGGCAGGTGGCGCTGATCAAGCCGCCGCGACGACTTCGAGCATGAAAGCGGCGACAAGCGCGACAACCAACACTGACGTTCCAGCCGCGGCCCCCACCATGGTGGTGCGCGGCCCCTTGCGTTCGGGTCAGCGGGTATACGCACGGCAAAGTGATTTGATCGTAATGGGCGTAGTCAGCCGCGGCGCCGAAGTCATTGCGGATGGCAATATTCATGTTTACGGCCCGCTGCGTGGCAAAGCCATGGCAGGTGCGCGCGGCGACACGGCAGCCCGTATCTTTACGACGGCGCTTGACGCCGAGCTTGTCGCTGTTGCTGGTATTTATCGTGTAATAGATTCAAAATTACCGGCTGAGCTACACCAGCGCCCGGCCGTGATTCAGCTACAAAAAGACGCATTACATCTGACGCCTCTTGAAAAATAATCGTTTAACGTTTCACTTCGCTGTGCCTGCCTCAAAGTTTTAACGCCTTGACCGTTTGTCGTGAAGTCTCTTGACTTGTATCGTTTGGTTTCTGAGCGACACCTTGTCACTTTGTACCGCTTTAGGTTTGTCTTCAGTGAAATATTGCAGTCTTATATAAGGGTTAGTCCGTCATGACACGTATCGTAGTGGTGACCTCAGGTAAAGGTGGTGTGGGCAAAACCACTACCAGCGCCAGTTTTTCGTCGGGCTTAGCCCTGCGTGGTTTTAAAACTGCCGTGATCGATTTTGATGTGGGTCTGCGTAATCTGGATTTGATCATGGGTTGCGAGCGACGCGTGGTCTATGACTTTGTGAATGTGATTCAAGGCGAAGCCACGCTTAACCAAGCCTTGATAAAAGACAAAAACAGCGACAACCTGTTTGTCTTGCCAGCCTCGCAAACACGCGACAAAGACGCGCTGTCGCAAGAGGGCGTCGAGAAAGTCATCAACGACCTCAAAGAGATGGGCTTTGATTACATTGTGTGCGATTCGCCCGCAGGGATTGAAACGGGCGCTTTGTTGGCCGCCTATTTTGCGGATGACGCGCTGGTGGTGACAAACCCCGAAGTGTCCTCGGTACGCGACTCGGATCGTATCTTAGGTATTTTGGCTTCAAAATCACGCCGTGCGATCGAGGCCGACGAACCCATCAAAGAATACCTGCTGCTCACCCGCTACAACCCCAAGCGCGTTGAAGACGGTGAGATGTTATCGCTCAAGGATATCGAAGATATCTTGCGCATCAAACTGATTGGCGTCATCCCCGAGTCTGAATCCGTTTTGCAAGCGTCTAATCAGGGCTTGCCGGCGATTCACCTCAAAGATACCGACGTCTCTGAAGCGTATCAAGATGTGGTTGCGCGCTATTTAGGCGAAGAAAAACCACTGCGCTTTGTCGACTACGCAAAACCAGGCCTGTTCAAGCGCCTGTTTGGAGGCAAATGATGTCCTTTCTGTCTTTCTTGCTTGGCGAGAAAAAAAAGACCGCCACCGTTGCCAAAGAGCGTCTGCAGATTATTTTGGCCCACGAACGCGGTGGGCAAAGTGCCACGCCTGACTACCTGCCAGCGTTGCAACGCGAATTGATCGCAGTCATTTCTAAGTACGTCAAAATCAACCCCGACGACATTAAGGTCAGTCTTGAACGACAAGACAGCCTTGAAGTGCTTGAAGTCAAAATCGAGATGCCGCAACGCTGAAGGCACACCAAAAGCCGAAGAGCGGAAGCGCTTTTAAGAATCCCAAAACGTTGAATCTCCATTCAATGGTTTGGGGTTTTTTTACAACCAAGCGACGCCCGTTTGAGGCAATAATCAAAGCATTGAAATCATATCTTGGCTTGCTTTTCGGCCAGAGTGCCCAAGCAAAGAGTGATCGCGCTATCAGGGGCTTATCTAGCCGCTAGGCTCGAATGCCCGCGTAATGATCACGCCCCCTTCGATTTACCCACTGCACGGCTCAACAAGCGTGCAATCCCTTTTTTTTGCGATATGATCATCTGAGGCGACAACCCTCTAATCTGAACTTTAAAAAAATTAAAAAGTCTGATGAACATTGCGAAATCCTTTCTTTCACGCGCGCTCAGTCATCCTGAGCTAAAGGCGCTGACTTGCGGTAAACAAACACTCACCTATGGCCAACTTGCACAACGTGTGCATGGTCTGGCCGGTGGCTTGCTGAACACCCTGCATCTTGCGCCCGGCGCGCGCGTGATCCTGTGCATGGAAAACCGCAACGCGTTTATCGAGGTGCTGTTCGCCACCTGGACTGCAGGGCTCTGTGCGGTGCCGGTGAACGCAAAACTGCATCCGCGCGAAGTGAAACCAATTGCCTTAGATTCTGGTGCAGCTGTAATTTTCACCAGCGCCTCTTTGTATGCAGGGTTGGCCGAAGCACTTGCTGATCTGCCAGGTCAACGGCAGATCATTGTGGTCGACGATGACGCCTACGAAGGCTATGTGCGCTCGAAACCCGTGCCTTGCGCCTCGCTGTTGCCCGATGATCTTGCCTGGATTTTTTATACCAGTGGCACGACCGGCGTCCCAAAAGGCGCGATGCTGTCGCATCGCAACCTGATCACCATGAGCTTGCAATACGGTGCCGACGTCGATTGCGTGCGACCCGGTCAAACCATGTTGCATGTGGCACCGCTTTCGCATGGCGCTGGTCTCTATGCCCTGCCGCATTTATTTGGCGGTGGTCATCAAGTGATTGAAGAGAGCTTCAG
>CAMCII010000081.1 GCA_945874505.1 Bordetella parapertussis
TGAGGATATGGTCAAGGCGGTTGAGAACTCGTAGAACTTCTTTAAAGTCAATGGGTTAGGTTGGTTTAGCTTGGTTGCCCGAGCAGCCCCACCAGATGTCACGGCTGATGCACTGGCTCGATTGGTACTGCGCCATGCTCTTGAACCGCCTGTTGTTGCGCCGAGGTCACTTCTGGGAACAGCGCTATCACGCCGAACCAGTCAAAGACAACGATGTGCGCCACAGCATGATGGTCTTGCGCTACATCCACGCTAATCCCTTAGCTGCCAAGATGGTTGAGGGCTTTGACTACGCCTACAGCAACTACGCCGCCTACGCACGGCTCAAAGACGATGGGTTAACCGTTTGGCATCCTGCGTTCTTAAAGCTTGAACGTACCCTTGATGCGTGTGCGAGCGTGTATGCGGCGTTTTGTAAGCGTTATCAATCTAAGGCTAAACCTAACCCACGTTCACGTTGGGGCGTATGGCAACTCTGGCGTGAGGTGAGTAAAAATACCAAATCAACCAAGAGAGCCTCAGCACAGACGGATTTATTCGCTCAGAGCAGTGCCAGATATCACGGGGGGAGTCCGATTCAAGCCGTTGAACCAACGGTGGGCATTCTCAGGTCCGAGGTGATGGCACAGGTATCTAGGTTTTTACGAGCAAGTCAGCAGGCTTAGCCAATACCCGCAACAGCGCATAAATCGTGCAATTATTTGTTGACAACAGTCCAATAGCCGTTTTATAAGTTTAAGGCATTCTTATAATACACTTAACTGTGTTAGCTATTGCTGACCGGTAACCCACTTGGAGTTTGCGATGAACATTGAACTTGAAGAAGTCGTTGTACAAGATGTTTCGGATGACGCACTGGAGCTGGCTGCGGGTGGTGCGCAGGGGGGTTTGACCGGTAACCTCTCTAGCTATTGCTTCCCAATGTGTTAGCTATTGCTGACCGGTAACCCACTTGGAGTTTGCGTAAGACTGCCACCTTCATTCGGGTGGCTTTTTAAAGCCCGGATCAAAATTCCCGAACAGTCAAACCTTTACATAATTAAAAAAATATATATACCCCGCCCTTTTTACACAGAAAACAAAGAGGGGGTGTTTTCCTAGCAACGAACCGACCAGTTCCCGACCGTTTTGAAACCCCGGGGGCGGGCGAAGCCCGAACAGTTTCGTTTGAGCAAAATACAGTGCATAGCTCGGCACAGTGAAGCGGTCGATTTACGGGGGTGGAGGTACGGTGGGGTATCGGTTGGCTGAAATCGACAAGGGGTGGGTATGTCTTTGTTCAACCACGAAGCAGACAGCACCAACAGTCAAGCGTCCAGCACAGCGCTGAGTACAGGTCGTAAAGAAGACTAGATTCAATCACTGTGGTATCTTGATTCCTGTCCAATTTCTGTCCAAATCAAGGTCAAAATTGGCGATTTTTTTAAACTCGGAAGCGGATACAAACTTTTAGCTAAAACCCAACGCAGACCTCTAAGTCATTGTTTTATCAAACGAACTCTTCTACATGGACAAAACCATGATGGTGTTTGGCGATGCGAAGAAAGTGATTGAGGATATGGTCAAGGCGGTTGAGAACTCGTAGACCTTGACTCAAATCTAACGGTGTCTGGCAGCTTACCTAATATTCTCATGTGGAAATAGTTAGGTGGAAGTAACTTGTCTTGAAAAATGACGCGAGGTGAGTCAGGGGATTTAACCAATGCTCGCAAAGGCGCACAAATAGCGTAAATAATGGTTGTCATCCATTAAACATTGGGTTTACAAAAAGGTAGCATTCTTAAAATGCCTTTAATTAGTGTTAGGTCCCGCTACGCTAGTAACCATAGACCTTGGAGTCTGCTATGAACATTGAACTTGATCAAGTTGTTGTGCAAGATGTGTCTGATGATGCGCTGGAGCTGGCTGCGGGTGGTGGGTTGGCTTATGCACAAGCCAGCTGGCTCCTGTTTCAAACTCACTGTGTTGCTTGACGATGACTAACCGATGACTCCACCTAGCTAGTCGTCATCATCGAGTGGCTTTTTAACGAACGGGCGGTGTTAACGCCAACCGAAAGTTGGCATACCAACGAACCCTTCACTTGAGACTATTTGCTCAGACAACTGCTCTGTTCATACCTGCTTTGCCGTAATCGCCGTCACGAAAGCGCCGCATCTACCACTTCGATCCAATGTCGCACAGCAATCTCAGTGCCACTTTGCAAGTGCCCGATGCAACCAATGTTAGAAGACAACACGACGTCTGGCTTCGCCGCGTTGAGTTGAGACAATTTGCGATCACGCAGCGCCGTTGAAATTTCGGGCTGCAGTACTGAGTAAGCACCCGCCGAGCCACAGCACAAGTGAGTCTCTGTGAAGGGTTGCAACGCCAATCCGAGCTTGACAAACAAGTCTTCACTTAACGGGCGCAATCCCTGCCAGTGCTGTAAGGTACAGGGGGGATGAAACGCTGGGCGTTCAGGCAACCGGGTCGTATCGAGTTGGACAGCAAGCGCCTCGGCATGCGGTGCCACCACTTCGGCGATATCGCGCACAAGCGCCACAACCTTTTGCGCCTTGGCTGCGTAGGCTGCATCGTGTCGCAGATGATGGGCGTATTCAACTACCATCGCACCACAACCCGAGGCATTCATCACAATCGCCTCAATCTTGCCCGCGTCAATCAACGGCAACCAGGCGTCGATGTTTAAGCGCATCTGCGTGCGAGCAGCCTCTTGATCATCTAAATGAAAATTCAGTGCACCGCAACAGCCGGCACCTTGCGCCACTTGCGTACCAATCCCTAACCGATCAAGCACGCGAATCGTCGCAGCATCAATCGTTGGCATCATCGTGGGCTGCACGCAGCCCGTTAACAACAGCACTTGCTTCACGTGCCGACTTGTGTCTGGACGCACACCCGTCGGGCGCGCTTGCATGACTTTTTTCTGAAGACTGGCGGGCAACAAACCGCGCACGGCTTGACCCACCTTATAGGCCGGTGCAAACAGGGGTGAGTTCAAGCCCTTTCGCAACAGAGCGCGTTGTAAGCGTTGTGATAACGGACGTGGCACTTTCTCTTCAACAAGCTTGCGTCCGATGTCGATCAAATGACCGTACTCAACCCCAGACGGGCAAGTGGTTTCGCAGTTACGGCACGTCAGGCAGCGGTCAAGGTGCAGCTGAGTCGCTTGCGTGGGCTCTTGCCCTTCAAGAAGCTCTTTAATTAAATAGATGCGTCCGCGGGGGCTATCGAGTTCGTCACCCAGCACTTGATAGGTTGGGCATGTCGCCTGACAAAAGCCACAATGCACACAGCGACGCAAAATGTCGTCGGCCTCTTGGCCAAGTTCAGAAAGACGCGCCCAGTCGGCAAGATTAGTCTGCATAAGTCTCTCGTCAGAGTCCGTGTACTAAGCGGCCGGGATTAAACAATCCCTGCGGATCAAACTCATGTTTGAGACGTTTCACCACGTCTAAAACGCCAGGAGCCAAAGGATGAAACACGCCCTGCTCAGGCATGGTGTGCTCGAGGGGCTGCCGAAATAAGGTGGCATGCCCACCAAAGCGTTCAGCAACGCGTCTGACTGCGGTGGCTTCGAGGTCTGCCGCGACCCAGCGCTGACCACCGCCCCACTCTATTAACGTCGGGCCAATATCCAGAGTGGGTGTGCCAGGCGCTACCGCTAAACGCCACAGCGTGGTCGTGTCAAAAAATGAAAGCTTCTGCTCTCGCAAGGCCGCCCAATAGTCAGTCGCCTGCACCTCGGGTAACAACTGCCCACCCATCTTCTGCTTAGCAGTTTTAAGGGCAGCGCCGGCTCCCGCCAGGCGAACGCGTAGACAACCGCCGTTGCCCTCTGTTGCCTGCCACGCCGTCGCCGAAATCGGTAGGGGCTGAGCACGCCAGCCATGACACAGCGCTAACGCACTGGCCTCGTCAAGATCAAACTCAAGCGTGCAGACCTCTTGAGGCTTGGGGGCGACCTTAACTGATATTTGGGTCAACGCACCAAACATACCCATCGAGCCCACGAGCAAACGCGAGACGTCATAGCCAGCAACGTTTTTCATGACCTCACCGCCAAATCTCAAGACGTCGCCATTTGCGGTTAACAGATGCGTGCCCAGCACGTAATCTTTGATGGGGCCACCGCTATGGCGACCGGGCCCGGCGAGGCCAGCAGCCACGCACCCACCCAGCGTAGCCTGGGTGCCAAAAGAAGGCGGATCAGAGGCAAGCATTTGCGATGAAGCGGCAAGGGTGTCAATCACCTCTTGTAAAGGTGTACCAGCCCAAGCCGTGACAACAAGCTCGGTCGGTTGATAGTTAATGATGCCATGCAGCGAATTAAGCTTGAGAGCGACACTATTGCTCGTCATGTGTGGAACACGACTGTCAAGGGTGTTTAGCGCAGCCTTGTCGGTGCTGTTTAGCGCGACCTTGTCAATGCTGTTTAGGGCAGTCTTGTCGGTAGTATTTAGCGCATGATTACCATAAAAGTTTTTGGTGCCACCACCTTCAATCAGGATGGTGTGTTTTTGCTGCGCGGCCTCGAGTACTTGCTCGCGTAACTGGGCGATCACATGATCCATAGTTGCCTAAAAGCGTGGAAGCTCAGGAAACGCGAGCGCGCCGCCATGCACATGCATTTTGCCGTACTCGGCGCAGCGCCTCAGTGTTGGGATAACCTTTTCGGGATTCAACAGCCCGGCTGGGTCGAAGGCACGCTTGACCGCGGCAAAAGCGTTCAGCTCTTCACGCGAAAACTGCACACACATCTGATTGATTTTTTCCATGCCCACACCATGCTCGCCTGTGATGGTGCCTCCCACTTCAACGCACAGTTCAAGAATTGCAGCCCCAAAATCTTCGGCACGACGCACTTCGTCAGGGAAATTTGAATCAAACAGAATCAACGGATGTAAATTGCCATCGCCCGCGTGAAAGACATTGGCGCAACGCATATTGAATTGCTTTTCCATCTTTTGAATCGCATGCAACACACGACCGAGGTGACGGCGCGGAATCGTGCCGTCCATACAGTAGTAGTCAGGCGAGACACGACCCGCCGCAGGAAAGGCATTTTTACGCCCGGCCCAAAATCGTAAACGCTCTGCTTCTGTTTGCGACACTTGTAAACGTGTGGCGCCGGCTCTTTCAAACACCTGCTGCATCCTGATGATTTCGTCAGCCACTTCATCAATCGTACCATCTGACTCACACAGCAAGATCGCCTCGGCCTCTGTGTCGTAGCCGGCTTTCACGAAAGGCTCGACCATCTGAGTGGCTTGCTTGTCCATCATCTCAAGGCCAGCCGGAATAATGCCAGCCCCAATGATTTGCGCGACAGCCTGACTCGCTTTTTCGACATCATCAAAACTGGCCATGATGACTCTGGCAAGCGCGGGCTTAGGCGTTAAGCGAAGGGTGACTTCGGTGACGACGCCGAGCATGCCCTCAGAGCCCACAAAAACAGACAGCAACTCAGGGCCAGCGCTATCGGGGGCGAGCGAACCGAGTTCGATAATTTCGCCATCCATACTCACCATGCGCACTTTCAACACGTTATGAACGGTGAGCCCGTACTTCAGGCAATGCACACCGCCTGAGTTTTCGGCAACATTACCGCCAATCGAACAGGCGATCTGACTAGAGGGATCGGGGGCGTAATACAGGCCAAAGGGGCTCACAGCCTCTGAGACGGCTAGGTTGCGCACACCTGGCTCAACCACTGCAATTGCGGCCTTGTGATCAATATGTTTGATGCGGTTAAATTTTGCTAAGCCTAGCAACACACCCTGAGCATGTGGCATCGCGCCACCTGACAACCCGGTGCCGGCACCGCGTGCAACCACGGGCACATTTAATTTTTTACAAATGATCAGCACAGCCTGCACGTGAGCTTCGGTCTCGGGCAGTACGACAGCCATTGGCACAGAGCGATACAACGACAACCCATCACACTCATAAGGACGCGTGTCTTCTGTGCGACTGAGCACACAATGCGCAGGCAAGACCTGCAAGAGCGCCTTGACGACGGCTGCGGCCTCTGGCGCCGCCACGGCTAAGGCTGTTTGCTCTGAAACCGCGTTCATCAAACTCTCCGCCAACACTTGCCGCTCAGGGCAAGAAGACAATCCACGAAAACACTGCTCGGTTAAACACTAACGTATTTAACCAAGGCCGGCGACAACTTCATTCAGCACCACGGATCGTGCAGATCGTCTTGAACTGGCACGTCAGGGGCTGTCGGCGCTGTCGCCTTGAAGGGCTAAGCCCTAGGTTCGAGCATTTTCCCAGGGTTCAGTATATTGTGCGGATCAAAGGCAGCCTTTAATGACCGCATTAGATCTAGGGCATCTTCGCCATGCTCGTGGGCCATAAACTGCATCTTGTGCAAACCGATGCCATGCTCGCCCGTACAGGTACCGTCAGCGTCGATCGCTTGAGTCACAAGCGCATGGTTGATTCTTTCAGACTCAGCCCATTCAGCCGGGCTATTGGGGTCAAGCAACATCAGCACATGAAAATTACCATCACCCACATGACCGACGATTGTGCTCGGAAAGCTCGCCTTAGCCAATTCTTGTGTTGCCAGATCAATGCTTTCGGCTAAACGCGATAACGGTACGCAAACATCGGTTGTGTTTGATTTGCAGCCAGGCCGCAACTGCAAGCCTGCAAAATACGCATTATGCCGTGCGGTCCAGAGTCGGTTGCGATCTTCGGGGCGCTCTGCCCATTCAAAGTCCATTCCGCCGCACTCTTTCGCGAGTTCTTGAACCGTTTGCGCTTGTTCTTTGACGCTCGCCTCAGAGCCGTGAAATTCAAACAACAGCAAAGGCGTTTCGCGCAGGGTCAGCTTGCTATAGCGGTTACCGGCGATGACCGCAGCGGCATCCATCAACTCAACACGGGCAATCGGCACGCCCATCTGAATAGTTTGAATCACACATTGCACCGCTTCGTGAACGGTCGAAAAATTACAGACCGCTGCAGAGACCGCTTCGGGTTGTGGATACAGCTTGACCGTCACTTCGGTGATCACACCTAAGGTACCTTCGCTACCCACAAAGATACGCGTCAAGTCGTAACCCGCTGAAGACTTGCGCGCTCGGCGTGCGGTACGAATCACTTTGCCATCGGCGGTCACTACGGTCAATGAAACAACGTTTTCGCGCATGGTGCCATAACGCACCGCGTTGGTTCCTGAAGCGCGTGTCGCTGACATGCCGCCAAGCGAGGCATCCGCGCCTGGATCAATTGGAAAAAACAAACCTGTATCGCGGATTTGTTCGTTCAGTTGCTTACGAGTCAAACCCGCCTGAACGGTGACGGTTTGATCTGCGGTGTTTAACGACACAATTTTATTCATGGCGGTCACATCAAGGCTGATACCGCCTTGAATCGCCAAAATGTGCCCTTCGAGCGAAGACCCTGCTCCGTAAGGAATCAAAGGAATGTTGTATTGACCACAGAGTTTGACCACAGCAACGACGTCTTCGGTGTTTTGCGCAAACACAACGCCATCGGGCAACATCGACGGAAACGGCGACTCGTCTTTGCCGTGATGATCGCGCACCGCATTGGCCATCGAAAAGCGCTCGGCAAACTGGGCTTTGAGCGCCGCGATCATTTCGGGCGGCAAGGGGCGTTTTAAGGTTTGTGCGGTGTGCAAAGCGTTCATTCACTATGTCCCGTAAGAAAGTCTGTAACTAACTACTGATCAACGTACTTCACAAAGCGCACTCACGCCAGTCTGTAAGGGCCTAGCCCTCACATTTTTTAAATACGCCAGCCGTGCGTCAGCACGCGTGGCGTATCGCTCATGCTTACTGTCCGCTGGTCAGCACAGTGCGACGACGTGCGCGCACCGACTCTGCCAAGCGCTCAAGCACACCCACTGAACTTTGCCAGTCAATGCAGCCATCTGTCACACTTTGGCCATAGACTAACGTTTGGCCCTCAACAATATCCTGGCGACCCGCAACAAGATTGCTTTCAACCATCAAACCAAAAATACGCTCATCACCTTGGGCGATTTGCACGGCGACCTCGTCGCAGACTGCAGGCTGATTTTCTGGTTTTTTATTACTGTTGGCATGGCTCGAGTCAACCATGATGCGCTGCGCGAGACCCGCCTTCGCCATCTCTGCGCAAGCCGCCTGTACGCTCGCCGCATCATAATTGGGCGCCTTACCGCCACGCAAAATGACGTGGCAGTCTTCGTTGCCTGAGGTTGACACAATCGCCGAGTGCCCACCTTTTGTGACCGACAAGAAGTGATGCGGTGCAGACGCAGATTTCATGGCATCTACAGCAATCTTGACGTTACCGTCGGTACCATTTTTAAAGCCAACCGGACACGACAGGCCCGAGGCCAACTCGCGATGCACCTGACTTTCAGTGGTGCGGGCACCGATGGCGCCCCAAGACACCAAATCAGCGATGTACTGAGGGGTAATCATGTCAAGAAACTCGCAACCTGCCGGCAAGCCCAACTGATTAATTTCAAGCAACAAGCCACGCGCAGTTTTTAAACCCTTGTTGATATTAAAACTACCATCCATATCGGGGTCGTTGATCAGGCCTTTCCAGCCGACTGTGGTGCGAGGCTTTTCAAAATAGACGCGCATCACGACTTCAAGTTCGCCTTTAAAACGATCGCGCTGAGCCTTCAGGCGCTTGGCGTAATCAATGGCTGCCGCGGTGTCGTGAATCGAGCACGGGCCAATCACCACCACTAAGCGATCATCCATGCCGTGCAAAATACGATGAATCGCCTGACGCGATTCATAGACGATCGATGACACCTCGGGCGTGCAGGGGTGCTCTCGCATCGTGTGCGAAGGTGGCGCAAGTTCTTTCATCTCGCGAATGCGCAAGTCATCGGTATTGTGTGGCAAAACATACTCCTAGTGCAAAAAATATTAAGAATTAAATTCAGTCACATCCCAACAGTGTCATGCTGCTACCGACGTTCAAGTCTTTGAACAGCTCAACAATGCCAGCAAAAATGAACCTATGACGATGCTTATGCAGTGCCGCCAACAGTCAACCCTTCCATCTTGATGGTCGGCATCCCTACCCCAACCGGCACGCTTTGACCTTCTTTACCGCAGGTGCCAATGCCGCTATCGAGCTTCATGTTGTTACCGATCATGCTGACGCGGTTCATGGCCTCAGGGCCACTGCCAATCAGAGTCGCCCCTTTAACGGGGTGGGTGATGCGGCCGTTTTCGATCATGTAGGCTTCGGACGTTGAAAACACAAACTTACCGCTGGTAATGTCAACTTGCCCGCCACCAAAATTAGCAGCGTAAATACCTTTTTTCACTGAGGCAATAATTTCTTCAGGCGGCGTTTTGCCCGACAGCATGAAAGTATTAGTCATGCGTGGCATAGGAAGATGCGCAAACGATTCACGCCGACCGTTTCCGGTCGCGGCAGTTTTCATTAAACGCGAATTCAAAGTGTCTTGCATGTAGCCGCGCAAAATTCCGTCTTCGATCAGCACGTTACGTTGTGTGGGGTTGCCCTCATCGTCAACGTTCAACGAACCACGACGCCCTTCGATGGTACCGTCGTCAACCACAGTGACACCTTTTGATGCCACACGCTGGCCGATTCGACCGCTAAAGACGCTAGACCCTTTACGATTGAAGTCACCCTCAAGACCGTGGCCAACCGCCTCGTGCAACAAAATACCCGGCCAGCCTGCTGCCAGCACGACTGTCATTTCTCCGGCTGGTGCCGCCTGCGCGTCAAGATTGATCATGGCTTCGTGTACAGCCTGCTCGACGTATTGGGTCAGGGTCTCGTCTGAGAAATAACCTAAGCCGGTACGACCACCGCCGCCGGCGTGACCAGTTTCGCGACGACCGTTGCGTTCAACGACGACAGTCAACGACAAGCGCACGAGCGGACGCACATCCGCAGCCAAGCGACCGTCACTGCCTGCCACCATAATGACGTCGTACTCCATCCCTAAACTGGCCATGACCTGCGCCACGTGCGGGTCGCGAGCACGAGCCATTTTTTCAACCCGCTCGAGCAAGCCAACTTTTTCAGGCGCACTCATGGTGGCTAACGGGTCAACTGGGGGATACAAACTTTGACCTTGGCGCGGGTCATCACCCGTACGGACTTTCGTTTTACCAGCGCCCTGACGCGCAATACTGCGCACCGCACGGGCAGAGGACAGCAACGCCTCAGGCGACAACGTATCGGAATAAGCGAACGCTGTTTTTTCGCCGGCGACAGCACGTACACCTACGCCTTGCGAAATCGAAAAACTACCGGTTTTGACGATACCTTCTTCGAGGCTCCAGCCTTCGCTACGGGTGTATTGAAAATATAAATCTGCATAATCAACTTTGTGCGTAAAAATCTCGCCGATCGCACGAGCCATATCATTTTCGGACAAGCCCCATGGGTCGAGCAGCAAACTTTTTGCCGTAGCAAGCGAAGCAATAGCAGGGTCAGTCAGTTTCATGAATCAACTTATGATTGAGTAAACAGTTTACGATGAGCGAGTGCAGGCAAGGACTGCCGCACTTCAGCTAAACGCACAGGATCTATCGTACCGCTTACCACTCCCTCATGCTCGGGTAAAACTGCTAAAACCTCGCCCCAGGGGTCAATCAAGATCGAGTGCCCCCATGTGCGGCGTCCATTCTCGTGGGTGCCACCTTGAGCAGGGGCTAAGACATAACACTGATTTTCAATTGCCCTTGCCCGCAAGAGGGTCTCCCAATGGGCACGACCCGTCGTGTAAGTAAATGCGGAAGGCACCAAAATCAAATCCACTTCGCCCAGCGCCCGATATAACTCAGGAAAGCGCAGGTCATAACAAATCGACAAGCCCAAATTAATCACTGGGGTATCCACCCGGCAAATCGTATCGCCAGCCAAAATGCCACGCGACTCGTCATAACTTTCCGTACCCCGAGTAAATCCAAATAAATGAATTTTGTCGTAACGAGCAATTTGTTTGCCGTTGGGATCAAAAATCAGCTGAGTATTTAACACGCGCGCCGGGTCTGACGAGACCAGCGGCATGCTGCCGCACGATAACCAGATATTATGCTGGCGGGCCGTTTCTGACAAAAACGTTTGAATCGGACCCGTGCCGGGTTGCTCGGCAATATCTAGCTTATCGGTGTCTTTGCGACCGAATAAACAAAAATATTCAGGTAAACCAACGAGTTGGGCGCCCTCTTGGGCCGCCTGCGCGATGAGACGTGCCGCTGAATCGAGATTTTGATTTAACGAGGCCGCTGACACCATTTGAACCGCGGCGACTTTTAGTGGGGCTTTCATGGGTTTTCCAGCGAGAGGTTTTAGGCAAAGACTCAGTCAAGACGTTCAGTCATTTAAGCATAGCCAATCATCATATGACCATCCTTATTAATAATGA
>CAMCII010000082.1 GCA_945874505.1 Bordetella parapertussis
GCCTTGCGGACGAACAAGCGCGACGATGAATGGGGTGGCTCGCTTGAAAATAGAATCCGGTTTCCGGTAGAGGTCGTGCGTCGCACGCGCGAGCGTGTGGGCTCTGATTTGTTAATCATGTACCGAATTTCTGCGATTGATTTAGTCGACGGTGGTTTAACGGGTGACGAAATCGATCGGCTCGCGCAGGCGCTTGAGCTGGCGGGCGCAGATGCGCTGAACACCGGAATTGGCTGGCATGAGTCGGTGGTGCCTACCATCGCAACGAGTGTCCCGCGTGCTGCCTTCGCATTTGCTGCGGCTCGACTCAAAAAAGTGGTTTCGATTCCGGTCGTGGCCTCAAATCGCATCAATATGCCCTCGGTTGCTGAAGATATTCTTCAACAAGGGCAGGCAGATTTAGTTTCGCTTGCGCGCGCATTTTTGGCAGATCCTGACTTTGTGGTGAAAGCTGCAACTGGGCGTACCGAGGAAATTAATACGTGTATTGGTTGTAATCAAGCCTGCTTGGATCATATTTTTACCGATCGGATTGCGTCTTGTTTAGTGAATCCTCAGGCGTGCCATGAAACCGAGTTCACGGCACCGGCGCCGCAAAAAACACTGAAGGTTGCTGTGGTAGGGGCGGGGCCCGCAGGTTTGGCTTGCGCGATGACTGCTGCCGCGCGCGGCCATCAGGTTCATTTATTTGAAGCGAGTGGTGAAGTGGGGGGGCAATTGAACTTAGCTCGGCGCATACCAGGAAAAGAACAAGAGTTTGCCGAGTTGGTTCGATATTTTAAAAAGCGCCTGAGTACCACTGGTGTTAATGTTCATCTTAAGCAACGCGTAGACGCGTCAACGCTTGCTAGTCAGGGGTTTGAACGCATTGTGATCGCGACAGGCATTAAGCCGCGAACCCCAACTATTACTGGGATCGAACACTCGAAGGTCGTGAGTTATAGCGATGTGATCCTTGGCAGAGTACACGTGGGCGAGCACGTGGCAATCATTGGCACCGGGGGAATCGGTCACGACGTTGCTGAGTTGCTCACCTCAGCGCACGAAGGCACACAGACGGCACAACAATTTTTGAAGAGTTGGGGGGTTGACCCAAACATTTGCTCTGCGGGTGGTTTACAAGCGGGCGTCGCCGAAGACTCTCAGCGTAAAGTGGTGATGTTGCAGCGAGGCACAAAAAAACCAGGGTCGCGGTTAGGCAAGAGTACGGGCTGGATCCATCGCACCAAGCTCACCAAGCGTGGCGTGACTGCGGTGGTAGGTTGTACCTACGACAAAATCGATGATCAAGGCTTGCACTACAGCGTGAATGGCGAGCGGTACGTTTTAGACGTTGACACTATTGTGTTGTGTGCAGGGCAAGACTCTGAGCAAGAGTTAGCGAGTGAACTGACCGGGACAGTTTCACATGTAGATTTGATTGGTGGCGCGCGCGTGGCCACAGAGTTAGATGCGATGCGTGCGATCGATGAAGGTACACGACTTGCGTTTGCGTGGTAACCGATTGACGGCAAATAGAAACGCCCCGCGAGCGGGGCGTTTCTTCGTTCAAGTTCGTGCAATCAAATCTTAGGCAGCAACGACTTCAGCTTCTGTTGGCTTTTTGTCGACGCTGACATGTTGCCAAAGGTTTTTGCCCGAAGCCGACTTCGAGAACGAGTTAGCGATGACTAATACAACGGCCCAAGGAGCCACGAAAGCTGCGGCAACAGCGCCAACCGCAATGTGAGCGGCACCGTTAACCACGTTGCCGTCCATCAACAGGCTTGCGCCGGGTAACATTGTTTCGCCAACTAGTTTTACGCCGTTGGTGACCATTCCTGCAGGGGTGATTGCATCTGACATATTTTTCTCCGGAGTATGATGAGTGTCTAGTGTTGACTGAGGGGGCCCCCTCACATAAATAATGCTATCAGTCTAGACACAGGTGATTGTGCTACAAAATAATAAAAAAGTCTGTCATTTTTTTATTAAATGCCAAAAATATTTTTCATTAAGTCACTGAAAAGTAACAGAGACCCTCCGATCGGAGGATCTATTCTGATGGTCAGGCTTTAATCAGTCTCATTTTTCGCTGCCGTTAGCCCATTAGCTCTCGTAAGCCGATTCGCCGTGCGAAGTGATATCCAACCCCTCGCGCTCTTGATCTTCAGGCACACGTAAACCGAACACTAAGTCTGCAATTTTGAAGGCGATGTACGCGACTACACCAGACCAGACCAAGGTGACTACGACGCTTTGACCTTGAATCAAAAACTGATCAATGATTGAGTAGTCAGCAGCAGCGGCGTTAGTGACGTAGTCGTAGATGCCAGCGCCACCCAGCTTTGGTGCTGCAAACACAGCGGTGAGCAAGGCACCTAAAATCCCTGCAACGCCATGAATACCAAAGACGTCCAAGCTGTCATCTGAGCCTAAAAGTTTCTTTAAGCCACTGACGCCCCAGATACAGACGAAGCCCGCCGCGGCACCAATCGCTAGGCCACCCATCGGGCCTACAAAACCAGCGGCTGGTGTGATGGCAACCAAGCCAGCGACACAACCAGATGCTGCGCCTAACAGTGACGGTTTGCCACGCAAGAGCCATTCTGCGAAAGTCCAGGACAATACTGCGGCAGCGGTTGCCAGCAAGGTATTGGCAAAGGCTAACGCAGCTGTACCGTTGGCCTCAAGCGCTGAGCCAGCGTTAAAGCCAAACCAGCCAAACCACAACAGTGCAGCCCCGATCATGACCTGAACCATGTTGTGCGGCTTCATAGACTCTTTGCCAAAGCCCAAGCGCTTACCAATCACAAACGAGCCGACTAAACCAGCGATCGCGGCGTTGATGTGCACAACGGTACCGCCTGCAAAGTCGAGTACACCCTTTTGAAACAGCCAGCCGGCTTTAGCGGCCATGGCTTCGAGCGAGGCAGCATCTTTGATGTCGTCCGGACCGGGCCAGAACCAAACCATGTGGGCGATCGGCAAATAGGCAAAGGTGAACCACAGCACCATAAATAACAGGATGGCCGAGAACTTTGCACGCTCTGCGAAGGCACCAACGATCAGGCAGCAGGTGATCGTTGCAAATACGCCCTGAAATACCATGAATACGTACTCAGGAATCGCAACGCCTTTGCTGAAGGTGGCTGCTACCCCTTCAGGATTGAGACCCGCCAAAAACAGTCGATCGAATTTGCCGATAAAAGCGTTGCCTTCGGTAAAGGCTAGGCTATATCCATAGATTGACCACAGTACGATGATCAAAGAGAAAACGACCAAGCACTGCATCAAAATCGACAAGACGTTTTTACTTCGGGTTAAGCCGCCGTAAAAGAGTGCCAAACCGGGCAGAGTCATTAACAAGACTAAGGCAGTACAGACCATCATCCAGGCCGTATCACCCTTGTTCGGAACAATAGCTGCCGGTGCGGCGGCAGGTGCTGCCGCTGTTGCAGCGGGTGCTGCAGCCGTTGCGGTTGGTTTGACGTCTTGGGCGTAAGCTGGGTTTGTTGAGGCAAGCCCGGCGACACCCATCACGGCCGCCAACAAGCCTGTTGCTAAAAGTTTATTTAACCAATTTGACACAATACACCTCGTCTTTAAAGTGCCGACGCGCCGGTTTCACCGGTGCGAATGCGAATGACATGATCGATCGGGGTGACGAAAATCTTTCCGTCTCCAATCTTTCCCGTACGAGCGGCCTTCTCGATGGCTTCTAAGGCCTGATCCAAAAGCTCATCGGATACGGCAGCTTCGAGTTTGATCTTGGGCAGAAAATCAACGACATACTCTGCGCCGCGATAGAGCTCGGTGTGGCCTTTTTGGCGGCCGAAGCCTTTTACCTCGGTCACAGTGACGCCCGATATGCCGACAGCAGTGAGGGCAGAGCGCACTTCGTCAAGCTTGAAGTGTTTGATGATGGCTGTGATCAATTTCACGGCAGTCCCCTTGAAGATTAAAAGGTTTTAGTTAATGTGGCTAACACCGTATCGCCGCCCAAAGCTTTACCTTGCGGGTTCACATAGGCTCCTTTTTTGGCATTCGTGCCTAGGTAGGCAACCCCTAGGGTTAAGCCGCTGCCAAAGTCTTTGGTGACACCCAGTTTCCAGTCGGTATAGCTAAACAGACTATCGTTTGAAGCGCTGGCTCCGCTGGTAGTGCCTGCCACGTATTGATAGCCGGCATGAGCGTTCAGTGTGAGACCCCAAACGCCTGTGTCATAGTTGACAGTGAGGTCGGTGTAGTTTGAACCTGCGCTATTTGAAAAGCCGAAGAGCGTCGTGGCGGCATATGAAAACTTGAGGTAACCGGTGACCGAATCAAACGTAAAATTTTGTGCGGCATACAGTTCGGTGGTGTTGGGGTTGGTCGTAAAACCGGTCGCACCCGAGGTGGGATAGTAGTATTGCAAAATACCGACATCTGCCGTAAAGCCCTTAGACCACTCGTACTTGAAACCAGCATAAAAATCCATTTCAATCGGTGCAGAAGTGCTGTTACCTGTGGCCGAGGCCGCGTCTGAGATCCAGCTAATTGATGAGTTCCAGTTGCCGATATAGAAGCCGCTTGAGTGTGCGTAATCAAAACCACCTTGGATAGCTGGTTGTAGGTTTGATTGAGAAATGCCGCGATAGCGATAATCACTAGTGAGTGACACGTTTGCGGTCAAGGGACCGGGGCCTGCTGGTGCGGCCGCTGGAGTTGTAGGCGCGGCGGTTTGCGCAGCAGCAAGGTTGCCAAGCGCCACGCAAGAGAGTAGCCCTGCTGCCAGAGAAGGGGCGACGACTTTACGGCTGATAGACATATTGAACTCCCTATGATTGAGTAACTGACAATCACCTAGGAAGCAAGATGCATGCCATGTATTGTCTAGCAAGCGATGCTGTCTGAAACGACGGGTGTGACGTAGCCAGTTTTGGCTAGTTGTGGGTATTCTGACTCTGATACCGCTGTCCCTAAGACTCTATCCCTTGATCTACAACCAAGATTGCACGATTCAGATGCGTTTGCACCAATTTGGTGCTTCCTGCCACGGCTTTGTCATAAAAAATAAGCAGCAGCTTTCTCACACTTAGGGCGACGGCATTGCGCGCAGCCGTCCTTCAGGGACTCATGCGTATACCCGCTGCACCCATGCTAATCTTATCTAAGCCGCTTTACGCCTTTCTTCAATCAACAGCAATCCCTATGACGACACGAGTGTCCTCAGTGATCGAAATCGACGACGTTGCGAGGCGCCTTGCGATGATCGAACTCAATCAAGTGACGAAGCGGTTTGACACAGGGTTGCTTGCTTTGGGGGGCGTCTCGATGCACGTCGCACGTGGTGAGTTCGTTACGCTTCTGGGTCCCTCTGGTTGCGGTAAAAGCACCGTACTCAAGTTAGTCGCCGGCTTAACCACACCTAGCGAGGGGACTGTGACGTCGCCGGCACAGACAGACCAGACTGGTCGATCGACGGCGTACGTGTTTCAAGAGCCCACACTCCTGCCCTGGGCGAACGTGTTTGATAATGTCTGGCTGCCTTTGCGGTTGCAAGGGCAGTCGCGCCCCGAAGCACAGGCGGTACTTGCTCGCGTGCTTGAGCAAGTCGGGCTCGGTGAATTTCAGCAAAGCTATCCCGCGCAGTTATCAGGTGGGATGAAAATGCGGGTGTCGATCGCGCGAGCGTTGGTGTCGCAGCCTCAAGTCTTGCTGATGGATGAGCCCTTTGCGGCGCTAGACGATATCACTCGCCAGCGCTTGAATGTCGACCTACTGAAATGGTGGCATGGTCAATCAATGTCCGCGATGTTTGTCACGCACAACGTGGCCGAAGCCGTGTTTCTGAGTCAACGGGTGCTCGTGATCGGTGCGCGGCCGGGCAAGGTGGTCGCCGAGGTACACATTGAGCAACCCTATCCGCGAGACGTTAGTTTTCGTCAGACGCCAACGTTCATTCATCATTGCCAAACGCTGGCCAAGGCACTGGATGAGGCGAGCTCTGTTGGGATGCAGCCGCGATGAAGTTAGGTAATATTTTTCTACCGACTGCGGTCTGTGTGGCGCTGCTTTTGGGCTGGGAATTATTTGTCTGGTGGGCAGAAGTTCCTGCTTACACACTACCCGCACCCTCGGCCGTCATGCAGTCGCTTGTCGCCAACTGGAGTTCGCTGGCGGGGAGTTGGTGGTTTACCGTAAAAATTACGCTCAGTGCCTTGGGCTTGGCCTGTCTCGGTGGCGTCTTAATAGCGTCAGTCTTTGCGCTTTCGCCAAGCACAGAGCGTGCCTTGTTTCCGCTGGCAGTTGTGCTGCAGGTCACGCCAATCGTCGCGGTGGCTCCGCTCATGCTCATCTATATCGAAAGCACCATGGCCGCTTTGCTGCTGTGTGCCTGGATCGTGGCGTTTTTCCCTATCTTGTCAAACACTGTGATTGGCTTGCGGTCGATTGATAAAAATTTGCTTGATCTCTTTCGGCTGTATCGGGCGACCCCTTGGCAGCGCTTAGCCCTGTTGCGGGCACCCTCAGCATTACCGTACTTTTTAGCGGGGGTGAAAATATCAGGTGGCTTGAGTTTGATTGGTGCTGTGACCGCCGAAATGGTTGCTGGTGCAGCGGGTCGCGATACGGGTTTAGCATCGCGCATTCTTGAGGCGAGTTTTCGAACTGAGACTCCTAAAATGTTTGCAGCGTTATTGTTGCTGGTGGCAACAGGTGTTATGGTATTTCTCATATTAAATTTTTTGTCTAGAAAGCTTTTGGTTCAGCAGTCAAGTTTCGAATGATCCCACTCTGGTCAACAAAGAGGTTGGTCGCTTAACGGTGCTGAGCCTAGTTCGTACCCACATGCCCCGTTGAGTGCGCGTGGCCTAAACATTTATATCAAAAAGGAAACCCATGTCGTACAAATTTTTATTCAAAGCATTTGGGACAGTGCTGTTGACAACAAGCCTTGCGCAGGCCCAACAAGCTGTCTCGTTTGCGACCAACTGGAAAGCACAAGCTGCTCACGGTGGCTTCTATCAGGCGCTCGCGGATGGCACCTATAAAAAATATGGCTTGGATGTCAAAATTATTCAAGGTGGACCGCAGGTCAACAATCGCCCGCTCTTACCTGCCGGGCGCATTGATTTTTTAATGACGGGTAATCTGTTGCACAGTTTTGATAATGTAAAGAACAAAGTGCCCGTGGTTGCTGTGGCTGCAATGTTTCAAAAAGATCCTCAGGCGTTGATGGCACACAAAGGACAAGGCTACGAAAACTTTGCCGCGCTAAAGACGGCGCCTATTGCCTACATTGCCAAAGACGGACAATTTACTTGGTGGCAATGGTTGAAGGTCACGCATGGGTTTCGAGACGAGGCCTTAAAGCCTTACAACTACAACCTAGGGCCTTTTCTCTCAAACGCGAAGTCAATCCAGCAGGGTTATTCGGTAGCCGAGCCCATCTATATCAAAGAGCAAGGCAAATTTGAGCCTGTTGTGCATCTGTTGGCAGATCATGGCTTCTCAACTTACAGCACGCTCATCGAAACCCGTGCCGATACGGTTAAAAACAAACCAGAGCTCGTACAGAAGTTTGTCGACGCATCGATTCTAGGCTGGGTCAACTTTATGTACGGTGATCGCAAGGTCGCGACGGCGTTGATGCTAAAAGATAACCCTGAGCTATCGGCAGCTGAGGTTGAGGCTTCGGTTAGCCTGATGAAACAACAGGGTATCGTTGATTCTGGCGAGGCACGAACGCTTGGTATCGGTGCAATGAAGACTGAGCGTATTCAAGATTTTTATACGCAAATGGTCAAGGCTGGCTTATATAAATCTGGCGACGTTGATCTGACTCAAGTCGCCACGTCGCAGTTTGTAAATAAAGCGGCGGGCGTTGAGTTGACGCAGCAATTATTGAAAGCCAAATAGAAAATGTGCCACGCAATGAAGACCAGCGGTCTTCATTGCAGCTTATGTCAATCGGGTGTCATCTTGGCTTTGATGATCACTTCTTTCCATTTTGCAGTTTCGCTTTTGATAAAGGCAGCATAAAACGCTGGCGTGCTGCCGATCACTTCTGTTGCTGTATCGCTAATGCGCTTGTTCACGTCAGGCGTGGCCAACACGGCGGCGACATTTTTCGACAACTGATCGACGATGGCTGTGGGCGTGCCAGCAGGTGCCATGAAGCCAAACCATGCTGTGATTTCAAAGTCTTTGATACCTTGTTCAATGACTGTGGGTACCTCTGGTTGAGCAGGTGAACGGGCGACGCTCGTGATGCCAATCGCCCGAATCGTGTTTGCTCGGATATGTGGCAGCAAGACGGGTGTGTTGTGAATCAAGACCTCAATCTGGCCACCAAGACCATCGGTGGTCATTTGCGCGCTCGATTTATAAGGGATGCTGGTCATCTTGATACCGGCAACTAAATTCAGAAGTTCGCCGGTCAAGTGTTGCGTGGTGCCGGGGCCAGCCGTGCCATAGCGAATTTTGTTCGGCTCTTTTTTCGCTAGTGCGATCAGCTCTTGCATATTATTGGCTGGTACCGAGGGATGCACCGTAATGAAGTTAGGCGTTTTCGTCGCTAAGCTGACCGGGATCAGGTCTTTTTCGACGCTGTAGGGCATCTTGCCCGCCATCAGGGTTGGATTGACTGCGATGGGCCCGATGGTGTTGTACAGAAATGTGTAGCCATCGGGTGCGGCTTTTGCAACACGATCGGTGCCGATATTGCCTGCAGCGCCCACGACGTTTTCAATGACGACGGTCTGCCCCCACATTTCAGAGAGCTTTTGTCCGATGAGACGAACTTGCCCATCAGGCGCGCTACCCGGTGGTGCCGGGACGATCATTCGTACTGTTTTGTCTGGCCATTTGGATTGTGCTTGAGCAGTCACGCTGAAAATCAGGCCGCAAGTTAATAGAACAGCGCTCGTCTTCGTCAACACGCTTGTGAGCGGGGTAGGTAGTTTCATGGTTGTCTCGCTTAAAGGGCAGCTATTTGTCAAACCTATAATGGTTTGGTCGTCGGCTATTTTAAACAGCTCGCCGCAAGGACGGACTAATCGCTTACCCCTAGCTAGTCACAAGGACGGGCTAATCGCTTTCCATTAGCTTGCCACAAGGACGGGCCAATCGCTTACACCTAGCAAGCCACGCCTTCAGCGAATAATGTCAGAATTATGTTCGCCCAAGCGGGGTGGGCGAAGCCCTGCCGATCCGGGTGTATTTGATAACTTGATGGGCAGCCCAACGCCTTGATAGTCGTATCGCTGAATGAACATGTTGCGCGCTGCGGTGTGCGGTTGTTGAAAGGCCTCAGGGACGGTATTGACAGGGCCTGCGGCTACGCCGAGCGCCATCAGGTCTTTGCAAAGCTCAGCCCGCTTAAAATCTTTGAGCGCACCTTCCATTTCATGGCGTAGGGCCTCGCGGTTTGTCATGCGGCTCGCGTTGCTGTCAAACAGGGGGTTGCTCAGCAGGTCTTCGCGCTGGATATGTTTGCAGAACTTTTTAAATTGTCCTTCGTTAACGATCCCTAAAAATATTTGACCGTCACCGACTTCAAAGCGGTTGTAAGTTGGGATATTGGGGTGCGCGCTGCCGGTTAAAGCCGGTGTATTGCCAGAGTTCATCCAGTTCGCAGCGTGCGGAATCAGCAGGCTTAAAGCAGAGTCGAACAGCGTGGCTTCAACCCGCTGACCTTGTCCGGTGCGTATCCTAGCCCAAAGCGCCATCATGATTCCAGAGAAGGCGTTGTAGCCTGTCACCTGGTCCACCACCGGCACCCCGATTCTGGTGGGGCCCGCTTGCGGGTCGCCATTGATACTCATGAGGCCACACATGGCTTGCAGGACGGCATCGTAGCCAGGCAAGTTCGCCAAGGGACCCGTGTCACCAAAGCCTGAGATGCTGCAATAAATAAGCTGCGGGAAAGCTTTGGACAAATAGTCGTCGTAGCCGAGCCCCCATTTCGCCATTGTGCCAGGAACAAAATTTTCGATTAACACATCGGCATTAATCAATAAGGCTTCAAGGATCGCGCGATCGGCGGGTTTGGTGAGATCCAGACTCAAGCCGCGCTTGCCACGGTTAATGGCCGAGAAGTAGGCTGCCTGTCCGGGCTCAACAAAAGGTGGCCCGAGTAATCGTGTTTCGTCACCTTGTGGTGCTTCGACCTTGATGACGTCCGCGCCATGGTCGGACAACATTTGTGCGCATAAAGGGCCCGCCAAGACGCGCGACAGGTCTAGTACGCGTAAGCCGACCAAAGAGCCCTGTTTAGCGTTCGTATCAAGCCATGCTGCACCCGTCAGAGGGCTCTCGCCCGAATTGTCGGGAAGCTGACTAATATCTGTGGGTGCGTGCATGGGCTTAGCCTCGAGTTGGCAGTTGCACGATACAAGAGCCTAAGACTGACAGCTCATTATTTTGGTTGTGAGCCTCTTGTGCAATGGCAACAAGATGGCGATCACCCTCTTTATATTTTTTTGTGACTTTAGCGCGAATGAACAGCATATCGCCTGCTGGGTTATGGCGGCGAATCTTGCAATCAGCCTGACGCAAAAAGCCTTCGTCTCCCATCCAGTTCGTCATTTGATGCATCAGCCACGAGCTGCGCTCTGGGCCGTAATCGTAAGCGCCAGGTGCGCCGACTTCAAGGGCAAACTCTTCTTCCCAGTGCACGCGCTCTGGTACGTCTGGCACACCGAAGCGATTTTTAATGCCTACGCCCGGATGCGCGTCGATCAACTGCCAGGCGAGTTTATTGGCACGAATATAAAGCCCACCCCAGCCTTGCGCATACGCGATAAAACCAGTGACTGTCATCGGGCCTTTGAATAAAACTGGTAACTCGTCGCCTTCTTGTACGTCGTCCCAATAACGGGTGTTGGCACCGCGAATTTCTTCAGTGGCGTAGAGCTTGTAGGCTTCTTTCAGTTGCTCATCGGTGTAGGGCACAACACCTTTTTCTTGTACTTCAGTGTATTTGGTTCCCTTCTCGCGTGCGTGATCACGTTCGGTGCGAAAGCACCAGGTATCAGCCTCGGCAAGTTTGTCGCCTGTTTGATTAAAAAAATCGACGTGATACGTTTGTTGAATCGCTTTACCAGCGAAGCGTGTGTCGTGCTCGACAAGATCCTTGAGATAGGCTTCAGTGCTGATGATGTCATTGCGTTTTGCGTGTTGATGCCAAGTCCAGTTTGAACCCGACCACATCGCGTGCACGCCGGGTAAGCCACCCACATAGCCTGACACAATCCGGCTAGTTGAATACAAAAAGCTTGGCAGGGCAATGATGGTGCCGTGGCTTGTTTTGGCTGCGTACTCTGGGTCGCACCACAGCGGATTGTCGTCACCGATGCCATG
>CAMCII010000083.1 GCA_945874505.1 Bordetella parapertussis
TAGTGGCGCGGGGTCAGCTTGATCCCTTGTGGCGGCACCAAATCTGTAAACGGATCGTGCAAAGGGTTCGGCGGTGCCGCTTCGTGCACCGCACGCACGACTTGTTCGTACTGTTGCGGCCCGGTCACGGCCAGCACGCTGGGGTGTACGGCACGAATCACCGACTCATCGACCCCCATACAGCCGGTCACAATGACGCGGCCGTTTTCGGCAATGGCCTCGCCGATCGCATCTAAGGACTCGGCTTTGGCACTATCAATAAAGCCGCAGGTATTGACTACCACCACGTCGGCGTTGTTGTAGTCGGGAACAATGACATAGCCTTCGGTACGCAATTGTGTGAGGATGCGCTCTGAGTCGACAAGCGCTTTAGGGCAGCCGAGACTAACAAAACCGACTTTGGGAGAGGACATGGCACGTCACCTGGTAGGCCGCAGCCCACATGAAAGAGAGCGAGATTTTACCCGCGATCGACGCTAGCCCCTACAATCACCCCATGACACAAGCTGCCCCCGCACTCTCTGATAGTTTATTGGCCGCCGCGCGCGCCATTGGCGCGGTTGAAACCGGGCAGTCTTTGACTGAAGCCTTGCTCGACGTTCGGCCTGAGCTACGGCCATCCGCGCAGTCCTTAAGCTTTTATGCGATGCGACACTGGGGTCAGGCGATGGCGCTGCGCCGTCTGCTACTGGATCGCGTACCGCCCAACCCCACCGTCTTTGCGCTGTTGGGCTTAAGCCTGTTGTTGCTAGAGGTCGCGCTGAGTGACCCTGCCGAGCGCGACGCCGCTGCGCCCACCTATACGGCGCACACGCTGGTGGATCAGGCGGTGCAGGCCACGCAGGGGCAGCGCGACACGCTGAATTTCAAAGGCTTAGTGAACGCCATTTTGCGTCGCTTTCAGCGCGAGCGCGCCGCGTTGCTGTCGCAGCTCGAGCATGATCTTGAGGCCCAGTACAACCACCCAAAATGGTGGATTGAAGCGTTGCAAACGGCTTATCCGCAAGACTGGCAGCGTCTGCTTGAAACGGCCAACATGCATCCACCTCTTGCGCTGCGGGTCAATCTACGCGCGACCACGCGTGAGGCCGTTGAACAGGCCTTCGCCGCCGCAGGTATCGCTGCAACGCCTTTCGGGGTGGCCGGCTTAGTGCTCGATGTGCCACGGCCGATTGCTTCGTTGCCGGGCTACGCGCAGGGTTGGTGGTCGGTGCAAGACGCGGGTGCACAGCTTGCCGCCCCCTTGTTGGAATTAAAAGACGGCATGCGAGTCTTGGATGCTTGCGCGGCCCCCGGCGGCAAAACCGCACATATGCTTGAGCTCGCGGCACTCAAACTGACCGCGCTTGACATCGACAACGCACGCATGGGCCGTGTCGAGCAAAACCTTGAGCGTTTAGGCTTGCTCAATGACGATGTTGAGTTGATCGCCGAGAGCGCCATGCGCGCGCATACGTGGTGGGACGGCAAGCCCTTTGACGCGATACTGGCCGATGTGCCCTGCACTGCCTCAGGTATTGTGAGGCGCCATCCCGACATTCGGTGGTTGCGTCGCTTCACAGACCTCAAGCCGACCGCAAAATTGCAACGAGAGATTTTGGATTCACTGTGGAGTCTGGTCGCACCCGGAGGTAAATTATTACTTGTCACGTGTTCGATTTTTCCGCAAGAGTGCGAGCTGCAGGCCCAGGCCTTTTTAAAGCGTCATGCTCAGGCGGTACGCCTGCCCGCGCCAGGTCAGTTGTTACCGTGCTTGGCTAATGCCGAGCGACCGGCAGGGCAAGACGGTTTCTTTTATGCTTTGTTTGCTAGACAGGTTTAGGTGTTAATCACAACATGACGGCTTGGGCTACCTTTTTGCTGGGATGTCAGCGAGGCCTTTTAGGTGTACTTGCAGTGTTGATGTGCCTGGTCGCCACGGTGAGCCAAGCGGCAGAGCCTCGCATCGAGCGCATCGAACCCTTGATCACCGAGGGGCAACTCACGCTCGACCTTGACTTGACCTTTGATCTTGGTCGAGTGGTGACTGAGGCCGCTGAGCGCGGTGTGCCACTTTACTTCACGTTTGATTTAAAAATCACCTCGCCGAGGTGGTGGTGGTTTGACCGAGTTCTGGTTGAGGCGACCTTAACTCGCCGTTTGACTTACAACGCACTGACGCAACAATGGCGTGTGGCAACCGGCGATTTGTTTTTACCAGTCAAGTCCTTAAACGAGGCGCTGGTGGTGCTGAAGCAAGTGCGTGGCTGGCCCGTGGCCCCTTCTGATCGGTTTGATAAAAATCAGCGCTATGACGGGCGTATCAGGATGCGTCTAGACACCTCTCAGCTCGCCCGACCCCTGCAGCTTGAGGCGACAAGTCGCAGTGCTTGGTCGCTTGCAAGCCCCTGGGCGCCGTTTGATTTTTCGATTCAGCAAGCGGGGCCCGCTAAATGAACGCGTTACGCTGCCTCGCAGGGTTGAGCGCGTCATTTCAAGCGCTGGCGGTGTGGCAACGATGAATAGATTGCTTCGTCTGGTGATGTTTATTGGGATCAGCAGTGGTGCAGGCCTGTTTGGCTTGCTGGCTTGGTCAACCGGTAACGCATCGCGAGTGGCGCAGTACCAAGGCTTGTTGCTTTGGCTGAACGGGGCGCTTGCTCTAGCGCTGTTTGTATGGGTCGTCGCCCTCACGGTGCGCCTGCTCTCGCAACTGCGCAGCGGTTTGTTTGGCGCGCGTTTGACTGCGCGGTTTGCGTTGGCGTTTGCCTTAATTGGTGTGTTGCCAGGCACCTTGATTTATGGCGTGTCTTTGCAGTTTATGGCACGGTCAATCGAGTCGTGGTTCAACGTGCGTGTCGATACGGCTCTTGAGTCAGGCCTGGCTTTGGCACGAGCGGCACTCGACTCTCAGCTCGCCGAACTCGAGTCGCGCGCGCGCGTCATGACGCCCGAACTCAATGCAACACCCGATGCAGACGTCGCGGGCGTGCTGGCGCGGTTGCGGGATTCAAGTGGCCCAGTCGATGCGATGGTGTTTAGTGGCAGTGGGCGCGTGATCGCGTTCTCGAGCGACAAGCTCGGTGCGTTGTCCCCTCTGCCTCCGCCAGCTTCCATTTTGAATCAGTTGAGGGTCACCCGCGGGTACTCAAACGCCGACACGGGTGATAGCGTGGCCGGCGGGCCTGTTGACCCCGGTCTGCAGTTACGGGTGATTGTGGCGTTGGCTGCGCCAGAGCGAACCGAAAGCCTGCTGGGTGTAAACGTTGAATCCCGTTGGCTACAACTGGTGCAGCCAGTTTCAGAAAAAATTGCCCGTAACGCCAGTGAAGTGCAGCAAGGTAATCGTGATTATCAAGAGCTTGCGCTATCTAGACAAAGCCTGCGTAATTTGTTTGGAGTGACTCTCACCTTGGCACTGTTGCTGGCTGTATTTGCGGCAATCGCTGTGGCGCTGTACCTGTCCAAAAAATTGGTCAGCCCCCTCTTGGCTTTAGCGTCTGGTACGCAGGCAGTGAGCGTGGGCGACTATCGTGCACTGCCCGAACCGCCCTCAAATGACGAAGTGGGGCAGTTGACTCGTTCGTTTAACACCATGACTCGTCAACTCGACGAGGCACGGCGGATGGTTGAAACTAATCGCAGCCAACTCCAGCGCTCGAACGTCTATCTTGAAAGCGTGTTGGCAAACTTGTCGGCAGGTGTGCTGGTGTTTGACGAGCGGTTTTGCTTGACGACCTTTAACCAGGGCGCGCAAGCGATTCTTAAGGTTGACTTGCGTACAGCACCTGGGCGGCTGTTGCAGACGGTAGAAGGGATGAGTGAGTTCTCGCAGCGGATTCGGCAGGCTTTTTCTGAGCATACGGCAATGGGCTCAGAGCGCACACACTGGCAAGAGCAGTTTGAACTAACCTTGCAAGAGCCCGGACCAGAGGCCAAGGCGTTTACGCTGACGTTACTGGCGCGAGGCACACAGTTAAATGTGGATGGCCGAGAAAATGGCTATATGGTGGTGTTCGATGACATCACTGAAGTGATCTCGGCGAGTCGCAGCGTTGCTTGGGGTGAGGTTGCACGTCGCTTGGCGCACGAAATTAAAAACCCGTTGACGCCGATTCAGCTCTCGGCCGAGCGCCTTGCGATGAAGTTGGCGCATAAGCTTGAACCGCTTGATGCACAATTGCTCGAGCGGGCGACCAACACGATTGTGAATCAAGTGAACTCGTTGAAACACATGGTCGATGATTTTCGTGAATACGCACGTAAGCCACCCTTAGTCTTGGCGCCAGTCGATTTCAATGGGCTCGTGGATGAAGTGTTAGGTTTGTATGGCTGGGATCCACTTAGCGGACAGGTGCAAGAGGATCCGGCCCAGCCGTGGCGGCTTGAAGTGTTGCTTGACCCTGCGCTGCCGGTTATTTTGGGTGACCCCACCCAACTCAGACAGGTGGTTCACAATCTGTTAGCGAATGCGCGAGACGCCTTGGCTGAGGTGTCGCACCCGGGCGTGATCCGGGTGAGCACGCAAATGATTCCTCCGGGCGCGGTCGAAACTGCCGAGCGGGCGGCGGTGCGTTTTACCGTTTCCGATAACGGTGCCGGCTTTTCGGCACAAGTGTTACAAAGGGCGTTCGAGCCGTACGTCACGACTAAGACGCAGGGTACTGGATTAGGTTTGGCGATTGTTCGTAAAATCATCGAAGAGCATCATGGGCGAATTGATGTGTCTAATCGCAAAGAAGGGGGCGCCCGGGTATCGATTCTTCTCACGCAATTAGCAGAACCAGTAGACGCAACGCCACAAGATAACGATAATGCAAGCTTGCAATAGGTGATTAAAAGTTTATGGCCAGAATTTTAGTGGTCGACGATGAAGTCGGAATCCGCGAGTTGCTCTCCGAAATTCTCTACGACGAAGGGCATACGATTGAGTTGGCCGAGAACGCGGCGCAGGCGCGAGCGGCGCGTTTGCGCATGCGACCCGATCTTGTGCTGCTCGATATTTGGATGCCAGACACTGACGGCGTTACGTTACTGAAAGAATGGAACGCTGCAGGTTTACTCGACATGCCTGTCATTATGATGAGCGGCCATGCCACGATTGATACCGCGGTTGAAGCCACCAAAATTGGCGCGATTGATTTTCTTGAAAAGCCGATTACGCTGCAGCGCTTGCTCAAAACGATTTCAACGGGTTTGGCGCGCGGTCGCACAACGGTCGCAAAATCTGCCTCGGGTGCGTTTGCCCCGGTCAACCCTCAAGTGACGGCTGTGGTCTCGCCTGCTGCGCAGGTTGTCGCTATTCCCGCACCGATTGTGGCGGCAGTGGTGCCGCCCGACCAAGGTTTGCTCGGCGATATTTCGCTTGATCAACCCCTACGCGAGGCGCGCGATGAGTTCGAGCGAGTCTATTTTGAATATCACCTAGCCCGCGAAAATAACAGCATGACGCGCGTGTCTGACAAAACAGGCCTTGAGCGCACCCATCTGTATCGTAAGCTTAAACAGCTTGGCATCGAAGCGCGTAAACGCAGCAGTTAAGCTTCAACTGCTGCGGCCACTTAAGCGTAAAAGTTTCGTTAAGGCGCTGTAGTGCCCGCCGGTGGGGTATCAAGTCCGCCAACGCGCGCGTCTTCAAACACACGACGCTCTTGCACCAGTTGGGCCGCAACAGCCACTGCAATCTCTGCGGGCGTGCGGCTGCCGATCTGCAGTCCCACCGGGCCGTGCAGTCGGTCGACGTCTGCTTCAGTGAGGTCAAAGCTTAGCAAACGCTCGCGACGTTTTGTTTGATTGCGCGATGAGCCCAGTGCCCCAACGTAAAACGCTTTAGAGCGCAAAGCCTCAAGCAGTGCCATGTCGTCAAGCTTGGGGTCGTGGGTAATCGCGACAATGGCCGTGCGTGCGTCGGTTTGAATGTCAAGGACTGCATCATCGGGCATGCCAGGTTGCAAGGTGACGTCAGGCATATTCCAGTCGGCCGTGAACTCTTCACGCGGGTCACACACTAAAACCTGAAATTCAAGCATCGTGGCGATCTGTGCAAGGGCTTTTGCGGTTTGGTTTGCGCCAATAATCAACAAGCGCCAATGCGGGCCATATACAAAATAACAGCCCTGTTCTTTGACTTCGGTGAGCTGGCCCGGCTTTGCTTCAGTCAGGGTTGATTCACCTGTGCTCAAGTCTAGCCAGCGTCCGATGAGTCTTTGCTCAGAAGTGACAGCAACGACGCGATCAAGCCATCCACCGGCAGCGAGAGGTTCAATCACCAGCTTGAGCGTGCCGCCGCAAGGCAGACCAAAACGAGCAGCCTCTTCTTGTGACACGCCGTAGGTGGCCCACTCAGGGCGCGCCGGCAGCTGGCCCGACTGCGCACGCGCAATCAGGTCGTCTTCAATGCAGCCGCCTGATACCGAGCCTACGAGACGGCCATCCTTGCGCACAGCAAGCATCGCGCCCGCCTGTCGTGGGGCCGAGCCCCAGGTTTTGACAACGGTTGCGAGATGAACGATATGCCCATCTGTTAGCCATTGATGGGCTTGTTTGAGTACTTCGGTGTCGAGAGAGTCCATAGCAGTGTGTCGTTGTGAGATCCGCGCCGAGGCGCCCAGTACACCAGAGGGGGTGATCGGCCCGATCGCTGGTGGTCATATCAGTATACTAAGCCCCTTTACGCACTAAGACATTGAGACAAATCATATGGATCCGATATTTGCGTTGGCTTTGGCGGTCTTAGGCTGTGTGACAGGCTTTGCCGCTGGGCTTTTGGGAATCGGAGGCGGCATGATTTTGGTGCCGTTTTTGACTCTGCTGTTCACTTGGCAGAGCTTGCCACTTGAGTTGACCGTGCACGCCGCGATTGCGACTTCGATGGCGACTATTTTGTTCACCTCAGTGTCAAGTGTACGGGCACATAACAAAAAGGGCGCAGTGCGTTGGGATCTTGTGGCCGCGTTAACCCCCGGCATTGTGGTGGGCGGTTTGATCTCGGGTGGCGCTTTATTCTCGTTACTTAAAACAGGTTGGTTGGCGTTGTTTTTTGCAGTGTTTGTCGCCTACTCGGCCTTGCAAATGTTGCTAGATAAAAAACCTAAACCTTCGCGTCATATGCCGGGCCCAGTTGGTACGGCTGCGTCGGGTGGTGCAATTGGTTTTATTTCAGGCTTGGTGGGCGCCGGCGGCGGTTTTATTTCGGTACCGTTTATGCTGTGGTGCAATGTGCCTTTGCATCAAGCGGTAGGCACTTCGGCTGCGCTGGGCTTTCCGATCGCATTGGCCAATACGATTGGGTATGTGTGGTCGGGCTGGGGTCAAAGCGGTTTGCCGCCAACGATGGTGGGTTACATTTTTTGGCCGGCGCTGATTGTGTTGGCGCTGTTTAGCGTTTTTCTTGCACCGATTGGTGCGCGTGCGGCACATAACCTGCCGGTCAAAACCTTAAAGCGAATTTTTGCGTATCTGTTGTTTGGCTTGGCTGTTTATATGGGCTTTAAGGCCTACCTGTCATTTTTTGGCTAACGCGCCGGGGGCGTACGCGTGATCGCGCTCACGCTGATACGAGTCTCGCCAGTTGTGGCGCGCCGCGCACTGCTGCGCCAAGCGTGCCCATAGGCCACTTCAACTGTTAAGTGCAGGCGGCCATCGGCTTTGCGCTGTGTATCAAGCGCTGCCAGCAACGCTTGATACCGATCGCGTCCGAGCAGACCGGGGCGTCGCCCAACGCTTGGGTTGCCGCCTAGCGCTTTGACGTCTGCCAAGAGCTTTTCGGGCGTGGCGTAGGTCAGGGTCAGAACCTCTTGATCCATCACTGGGTCAGCAAAGCCTTTTTCAATCAACAAATCGCCAAAGTCGTGCATATCGACAAAGCTTGGCGTGACAGTCTTGAGCCCCGCCTGCTGTGCAGCGGCGCGCACCTCTTGCAATGTGGCTGGCCCGAAGCACGAAAAAAACACAAGGCCATTGACCCGTAGAATGCGCCCCCACTCTTGCAAGACATCATGCGGTGCGGCGTGCCAGTGCAAGGCGAGGTTCGACCACACGAGCTCAAGGCTCTCAGGTGCCAGGCCCGTATGTGCGAGATCAGTGGTTAGCCATTGTGTATTAGCCGGTGCGCCACGCCATTGTGCAACCTTTTGCCGCCAACCCGTAGAAAAATATTTTTTGGACTCTTGCTGTGCGTGATCTAAGAGACTCGAGGTGTGATCCTGCCCAATATAGCGGGCGGTGGGATAGCGCTGATGTAGCAGTGCAATTTGCTGCCCCGCGCCGCAGCCGGCATCCAATATTTGTTCGGGCTGCAAGCGTACAAGCCGAAGTCGCTCATCCATTCGCCGCGCGACCTCGCCGTACAAAAACTGTGCCGCAGATAGGTCGCCACGTCGGCTGAACTGTAACGCGACATGAGCAGAGTTGAGCTGCAGTGTATTGGGGGTGGACATTGTGAGCGTGGGGATGGCAAAAAAAGAGATCTCGGCGAGAAAATATCGGGTACGCCGCGAAACAAAGGTACCAAAATGTACTCTATCTCTCAAAAAATTTTACGGAGTTTGCCGGCTGCCTGCCCGTTATGTGGCTTGGGAGCACGAGGCGGTGACCTATGTGAGGGCTGCGCACAGGATCTTGCGTGGCCTTTGAACGCACAGGTGCGTTGTGAGATTTGCTTTGAGGCGCTACCAGTGACTGCCCCGCTTGCGACGGCTCGGCTCGCTACAATTGCCACCGCCGCACAGCAAGCAGCGCCATCTGACGCGTTTACGGCTAGTCTGGGCGCGCCTGTTCTGCAATGCTCGCGCTGCGTGCGTCACCCGCCGGCCCACGCTTGCCTTGTGGCCGCGATCGAATACACCTACCCCGGGGATATGTTGATTCAACGCTATAAAGAGGGCGCTCGCCTGGCTTACGCGGGTTTGTTTGCACGGCTTTTGTGGAACCGTCTGCAAACTCGCCCAAGGGGTGGTCGGGCCAAGGCGCCGCTGAGTGCGCTTGTGCCGATCCCGTCTAGCCAAAGCGCGCTTAAGCGTCGCGGCTTTAATCCTGCGAGTGAGCTGGCCCGCGAACTTGCCCGCTTGAGTGGTTATCCCTTGCGGCAAGAGTGGCTGATTCGTATGCGTGAAGCCTGCACACAAAAGACGCTTGATGCCCGTGCGCGTCGCGAAAGTGTAGAGGGCCTATACGCTTGCCCAAACGCTGTGCCCGAGGTGTGGGTGGGCCTGGTGGACGACGTTGTCACGACAGGCAGCACCATGCACATCGCGGCAAGGGCATTACTCACTGCGGGTGCTGCGGGGGTTGTGGGGCTGGCAGCTGCACACACGCCGCGCGCATGGCAAAATGACACCCATGATTGATGTCATTCTTGTACAGCCCGAAATCCCTCCGAATACAGGCAACGTGATCCGCCTGTGTGCCAACACCGGTGCGCGCCTGCATTTGGTACGACCACTCGGGTTTGAGATTGATGACAAGCGCCTCAAGCGCGCTGGCCTCGATTACCACGAGTGGCAGCCAGTCAAGGTGCACGACTCGCTTGAATTGGCGATCGCAGCCACCGGCGCGCCACGTGAGCGAGTGTTTGCGATCACAACGAAGGCAACCCAATTGGTGGGGCAACTCGCCCTACAGGCCGACGATGTCTTTGTCTTTGGCTGTGAAACTGCTGGCCTCACGCAGCAGCAACGGGCGTTGTTTCATCCTGAACAAACGATCCGCTTGCCGATGTTGCCTGCGCAACGCAGTCTGAATTTATCGAATGCCGTGGCGATTGTTGTGTTCGAGGCGTGGCGACAACAGGGCTTTACTGGCGGCGTGTAGCTTGAACTAATCTAAAGACAAGTTCAAGCGCGTCATCACCTCATCCCAGCGTTTTTTCTCTGTCTGCATCAACTCTCGCAGAACTTGCGCATTTGAACCCACCGCAGAAAAGTACTGAGCTGAAAATTTATCTTTGATCTCTGGGGTTGCCAAAATTTCAGTAAGTCGTTGCTGCAGTCTTAGCAAAATTGTAGGGTCTGTTCCCGCCGGTGCAAGCATGGCGTGCCACGAAATCGCCTCAAAGCCCTCAAACCCTTGAGCGGCTAACGGAGCCACCCCAGGCAAGGATGCCGAGGCAAGTCGGCTGGTCACACCAAGCACTTTGAGCTTGCCTTCTTTTGCCTGCGGCATGGCGATTGCAGGCACCATAAAGCTTGCTTGAATATCACCAGCAAGCATAGCGGTCGTAATTTGTGGAAAACTGGCGTAAGGAACATGCAGTAGCTCAATTCCAGCCTGTTGTTTAAAAAGCTCCATTGCTAAATGCGCTGCGCTACCCGCCCCGACCGAGCCTTAATTCAAGACATTTGGCCGCGCGCGGGCGCGTTGAATAAACTCTGTGGTGCTGTTGATCTGAAGCGCGGCACTTAGCACTAAGACGTTTGGGCTGGTGGCAACTAAAGTAATGGGCGCAAGATCTGCGGCAGGGTCGTAGCCCAAGGTTTTTTGATAAAGCTTGGGAGCGGTGACTAAGGGGCCGTTGATGGTGTACAGCAGCGTATAGCCATCGTTAGGTGCGCGTGCGACCAAGCGTGTGCCTAAGTTGCCACCGGCACCTGGTTTGTTTTCGATCACAATATTTTGCTTGAGGGCTTGGCTTAAAGGTTCGGCGACCTGACGGGCTAGTAAATCGGGCGATGAGCCAGCCGGAAATGGTACGACCAAATGAATCGGACGATCTGCAGGCCACGCCGCCCAAGCGTTGTGCGCAAGCAAAGTAATCAGTAAGAAAAAAAGATGACGCAGCATGGATTCTTTATTCCGTAACAGGTGGATGGGACGTTTATTCTGTGGTCGCGACACGAGATAACAGGCGTATCACGGCATCCAAGGGTGTAACGCCTTCAAACAAGACGTTGCATACCGCCTCGGTGATTGGCATCTCGACGTTGAGTTTGCGGGCTCGCTCACGGACCGCACGCGCGCAGCGCGCACCCTCTGCGGTCAGGCCCGACGCCAGCAACGAGTCAAGTGTCTGACCTTGTCCAATCGCCAGACCCACTTGTCGGTTACGCGAAAGATCTCCGGTCGCAGTTAACACCAGATCACCCAAGCCTGTGAGCCCCGAAAAGGTTGCCGCGTGTGCACCAAGGGCTTCACCAAAGCGGGTCATCTCGGCGAGGCCGCGTGTAATCAGCGCGGCTCGTGCATTTGTACCTAGGCCCAAACCATCACCCACGCCACAGGCGATTGCCATAATATTTTTTAACGCACCGCCGACTTCAACGCCCAAGACGTCTTGGCTTGCGTACACGCGAATATTGCCGCCATGAAGCGCTCGAATCGCGGCCTGACGCAAGTCAGCGCTAT
>CAMCII010000084.1 GCA_945874505.1 Bordetella parapertussis
CTACCCAAAGAAGTCTGATTTTTGAAAACTCTGGAGTGTCTAGTCATGAAAGCGTTGTTCGTTGTAATCGCATTTTGCTCTGTACTGACTGGTGTCGCTCAGGCCCAACCCTCAGCCTGTCATGCGCTCGCTGCGTCTCCCGCCGATCCTGATCGTAAGGGGCCGGGCGTGTCATACGCAAAAATAGACGGCGCCAGTGCCTCAGCCGCCTGTCAATTAGCCGTCAAGCAAGCCCCAAAAGATGGGCAGTTGTGGTTTCAGTACGGCCGCGCGCTTGAAAAAAACAATCGGGTCGCTGAGGCCTTTGTGGCTTATCAAACGGGTAGTGATTTGGGTAACGCCGGTGCTGACAATAACTTAGGTGAGTTATACCGCGACGGCAAAGGAGTCGCGCGTGATCCCTATATGGCCGAGATTTATTTTCATAATGCCTCGGTGAGTGGGTTTGACGAAGCGACACAAAACCTCAACGCCCTCGAACGGGCCAAGCCGCCGGCTACCAGAACGATCCCCGCGCAATTTCGCGGTAAGTTCCCGCTACACGGCCAGACTTGTGCGCAAACTCAAGCGATGGGCAAAGACTTCGGTAACCAATTTATGGGGCTTGAGGTGACAGCAAGCTCGATTAATCAGACCATGGAAAGCCAGTGTGCGGTGATGGGGGTGACAGTTGTTAACCCAGAGCAAGCCAATGTTGTGTTGAAGTGCGGTCGAAATACACCGATCGTGTCGTTAGCTAAGGTAACTTTAGTTAGAAACACTTTGCGCTTCGATACGGCTGACGCAAAATCAGCTAACGTCTCAGTGCGTTGTTCGAACTGATGTTTCGGTCAAACAATCAGTGTCATTATTAGAGAAAAACTAAGCACTACCTGTGTAAAATCCTTATCTAATCGAGAACAATTTATTTGTCGCTAGCCTGACACACAAAAAAGGCAGACTGGTCGAATGAAAAGTGATGAATTGCCCAACCCCTAGATAAGGTTTGATCTAAATGGCTGGTCCAATGCTTGTTAGCGGCAATCCGCAAAATTACAGCGCTATCGGTGAGGCTGGGCAGCCCATTTATTCGGTCGCATTTCAGCTCAGAGAAGCGGTGCGACTGAAAGCGGGTGCTGACGTGGCGAATTGTCTCGCGACACCGCAACGTAACGAACAAGGAAACGTGATCGACTGGTATGCGCCTGAGCATGGCGATGTCATACCTTGGTCTGCTGCCACGCCTGAAGAGCGCGAGCATGCGCTGATCATGCTCGACGCTGCACAACGCAAAATCGACGAGGCAGTGCGCCTGCTAAAAAGTACCGAGCCGCGCACCGAGCAAGCGCTTCGCGAAAAGAAAACAGTGTTGCCCCTGCTGGATAAAGTTTTTATTTTTCCAGACCCAACTTTTATTTTTTTGGTGAACGGCAAACCGGTTGTCACGTTTTGGGGGTTTCATGCGCAGGGCGTCAGCCTCCCGTCCGATCCCTTTGTCAGTCTGCGACCTGTCGTACCAGCGCCAGTTGCGACGCAGCCTGTTGTGCCAGAAAAACGCCGCGCGTGGTGGTGGTGGCTGCTGCTTTTGCTATTACTCTTACTGCTCTTGTTGTTCGTGTTGCGCCGTTGTGGCGCACCGCCTTGGCTGTTGCAGGCGGTTCCAGTGCTAGGGCACCTTCAGCCTGCGCCTGACGGTGCAGTAGTGCCTCAAAGCCCATTAGGCGTGCCTGCAACACCCATCGGCCCAACCGTCAAGCCAGAGGCCTTGCCTGAGCAACGCGTTGTGGTGCCAGGTCGTGTTGGCGGTCAAACAGACAGCACCACCATTATTACTAATGGTGGCCCCAACTTTACTAATGGTGGCCCCAACTCGAACACGGGCGTCGTGCCAACCCCGGCAATCGTTGAATCGGTCAGTCCGTTGACAGAGCAGCGCCCCGACGCTTATGTTTTGCCGGATACCACGGGCGCGGCGCCTGTTACGAACACTCCAGAGCAATTCACCACGCCACCAAACTTGCCTCTTACAACTGGGCGCGAGACTGAAAACGCTCAACCTCAGCTCAATGCGACAACGCCGTCACCCAATGACGCTAATAACCCAAATATTGCGCCGTCTATTCCGAATACCGCGACAGCTAATCCAAATGCTGTGACTGCAAACCCCAATGCCTCGACACCCAATGCTAATCGCCCAACGCCTGGGCCTGGCGCGAGTGGGCCACTTGGCAACCCGCTGTTGATACCTGATTCTGCACTCAATAGTGGATCGACTCGTTTTCTTGAGGGCTCGTGGAGTGCGGGAGCCGGCATACAAGACGCCGCGACCGGCAAACCCGTGCGCCTTGAATATGACTTTAGTCAGGGCAATGGGCAAGGGCGCGTCACGGTGAAACGGGGCGACGGCGTACAGTGCACTGGATCAGTCGGTGCACAGATGCAGGGCCGTACCGTGCAGATCAATGATCGCGGTACTGCGAAGTGCACAGATGGCAGCACCATGGCGTTGCCTAGAGTGACTTGCACGCCAGGCACAGGTAATCAAGCTGCCTGCCAAGGACAGTACGACAACGGTACCTCTTTTCCTGTGTCGATGCGACACGCCCCTAAATAGCAGGACCTCATTTCATGCTTGCAGATATCAATGCGTTCGAAGAACAGACCACGCTTATTATGGGGAGCGGGGTTCAATTCCTGGATTTTGCGACGACCTTCGTCATCAAAGGGCAATCTGGTGAATTTGCAAGAATGGGGGATGCTGGTCCCTTAGCAAGGCTGCAAGAAGACGAGCGTACTGGCAAGTTGCATTTTTCGTATGACGAAAAAAAGCAAACGGTCGTGCCGACCGTAGATGTGAGTCTGGATCAATCGCTGCGTTTGCTGATTGATACGTGGTTGCCTGTGCCGTACTTCCGGTTTAGTCCTCCAGCCCGTTTTGAAGAAGGCCCCTCGAACTGGGCGCGCGTGCGCATTACAGAAGTCGGTGCAGGCCTTGACCCCGGAGGCAACACACACCGCATTACCTTTGCGTTTGACACCAAGGTGATCGAAGGTCGCAGTGATACCGCTTACATGGGGCCCTCGACTGACGACATCAAAGCTGGGACGAGCTTTGCGTTTGCGCATCGTTCGCACGAAATGGGTTGGTTTCTTGATCAACATTGGCTCAATCTGTGGTTGCAAGAGTTGTTTAGCGAGCTTGCAAAACCTCGTTTAAAACGTGACGCCGAAGATATTCGTGATGAGACGGCTAAGTTGCATCATCAGGCGCACTATCTCAATATTTTGCATTTACTTGGGACTCAATTGGCGTTACCCGAGATCAAGGTGATCTCGAATGAACGCAACGATTTATACAAGCCGATTCAAGTCGATTTGGTGCTTGACGTCGGTAATTCACGAACCTGTGGCATCTTGGTTGAAGACCATCCGCAAGAAAATGATGGCTTAAGACGTCGTTATGAGCTTGAACTGCGAGATCTTTCGCATCCCGAGCACGTGTATCGCGAGGCGTTTGAGAGCCGCATCGAATTTGCGCAGGCATCGTTCGGTAAAGATCATTTTTCGGTTCAAAGCGGGCGCAATGACGCCTTCTTGTGGCCAACGATTGCCCGCATTGGGCATGAAGCCGCTGGCTTGGCTAGCTTGCGCCGAGGCACCGAAGGCTCGACCGGCTTATCGAGCCCCAAGCGTTATTTGTGGGATCAGGATAGTTTTGAACCGGGATGGCGCTTCAATACCTCAAATGCCAAAACTGAAATCGAACCTCATGCCACGGCAGCGCCGGTCTCTCGCCTGATTAATGAAATGGGCGAGGCGTTGTATACCCTCGATCCGTTTGATCGTATGCCAGTGTTTCATCCGCATTACTCGCGCAGCTCGTTGATGACGTTTATGTTGTCTGAGGTTCTTGCGCAGGCACTAGCCCAGATCAACAGCCCAGCGCAGCGGTTACGCCAAAGTCATGCCCGAGTCCCACGTCATCTGCGTTCGATTATTTTGACCGTGCCTCCAGCGATGCCACAACCCGAGCGCAAAATTTTTGAACAACGCATGCGCCAAGCGATTGGATTGATCTGGAAGAGCATGGGTTGGCACCCTGAAGATGCTGGTATCGAGACAGAAGAAGAGCGTCGTGCCGCGTTTCCAGATTTTCCGGAGGTGCATGTGCAATGGGATGAGGCGACCTGTGGTCAGGTGGTCTACTTGTTTAGTGAAACCCAAAATAACTTTGGTGGTCGACCTGAAGAGTTTTTTCAGGCCTTGGCGCGCCCAGATCAACCCCCGCGTGCGGGTTCGACCGACCCGTATATTTCAATCGCGACGATTGACATCGGCGGCGGCACAACGGATCTGGTGATCAACGAATACTTTTTGGATAAGGGCGAGGGTAATGCCGGACGCGACGTAGGTGGTGGGGCATACATTTTGCCCGAGCAACGGTTTCGCGATGGTTTTAAGATCGCCGGCGATGATATCGTACTTGATGTGATTCGAGCAGTTGTATTGCCGGCGATCGGCAATGCTTTCAAGGCTGCAGGTGTCGCAGAGCCTGAGGCGCTCGTTTCGAAATTAATGGGCAGTGAGTCGCTTGACGCGCAGATTGCGGTGCTTCGGCAACAGTTTACGTTGCAGGTTTTATATCCGGTTGCCTTGAATGTCATCAAAGAGTACGAAAGATACGACCCACTCGAGCCAGGTAATTTAGGCTCTAGGCTAGTATCTGAGTTGCTCAGTGAGGCGGGACACCCGACTAGTGACGTACTGGATTACCTTAATACGGCAGTGCAGCGCGCGGGCGGGACGCAGGCGATCGGCTTCAGTATTATGGATGTGGGTGTACAGATTAATCTGCGCCGCTTACACGAGCTCTTTTTGCGCGGCGAAATGAACATCTGTAAGACCTTAAAAGCGATGTCTGAAGTGGTCTACGCTTACCAGCCAGACGTCTTGCTACTAACTGGACGCCCATCGCGGATGCCTGGAGTTTTGGCGTACGTGCGTTCGTTGTTGGCGCTGCCAGCGGGTCGCATTTTACCGATGCACCAATATAATACGGGACCGTGGTACCCTTTTCATAAAAATGGTCGTATCGATGATCCAAAGAGTACTGCGGCTGTTGGTGCCATGCTGTGTTTATTGAGTCGCACCCTGCGCCTTCCCAATTTCTTTTTTAGATCAGCAGCGTTTAAACCCTATTCGACTGTGCGTTTTATTGGCATGATCGACAACAACAATGCGATCAAAGACGCGAACTTGTTTTATCGCGATATCGATCTAGATAATGAAGAGTATGAGTTTCCGGATACGACCTTTGAAATGCGGGGCTCGATGCGCCTGGGGTTTAGACAGCTCGAAACTGAGCGCTGGCCCGCCTCGCCGTTGTACACCTTGAGCATCGATGATCGAGTCCTACGAGAGAAACTCTCGTCGGAAGGTGTGGTGCTAAAAGTCTCGCTTAAGCGTAGCGAACGCTCGGGCCCCGAAAGCTTTGAGTTGGCGTCGGTAGAAGGGGGCTCAAAAAGCAAAATAAAATTCAGACTCAACACGATGGTAGATGCGGGTTTGGGTGCTTCGCAGTACTGGCTCGACAGCGGCAGCGTGAGGTAATCGGCATGACACTTGAACGAGCAGACAAATTAGTATCCGGTTGGACCACCATTTACCAAGAGTCGGGGCAAGCGATTGATTGGATTCAGCGCGTACGAGGCAACGCACGCAGCGTGGATAATGAGGCCGATAGCTTGATCTATCGTTTGCGACGCGTGCGTAACCAGGCAAAGAGTTTAGGCGTTGCGGCCGGACTGCCCTCAACCGTTGGTTTTTTTGGGCTCTCGCAAGCGGGCAAATCGTATTTGATCTCTGCGTTAGCCGCGGGCGGTGATGGCAAGCTTGAAACGGTTGTCGATGGACAGCGTTTGGATTTTATTAATCACATCAATCCACCTGGCGGCGGTAAAGAGGCAACCGGTTTAGTGACGCGCTTTAGTTTTCGCGCGCAGCAAGGGCCGGCCGGCTTTCCGTTAGAGCTTAAGTTATTTGAAGAAATTGAACTTGTCAAAATTCTTGTTAATTCATTTTTTCTTGATTTTAATTTTGAAAAAATTGGCAATCCAATTGATGCGATCGCAGCAAAAAGAAAGTTGTCAGAGCTCGAAGCGCGCAAACGTGCGCAACGTGTGCCAGGGGTCTCTGAAGATGACATGGTGTCGCTATGGGACTACTTAAAAGAGAGTTTTGGTAATTCAATTGGCCCCTTAACGGCAGAGTTTTTGCCTCGGGCGGTGGCCTTAGCGCCTTACCTCAGTATTGAAGATCGAGCCCAACTCTTTGGCTGTTTGTGGGGGCAGGCTGGTGCACTGACTCAGGCGTTTTTGAGTTTGGCCCAAACCTTGGAACAACTTGGGCAACCTAGTCGTGTATTTGCACCGATCGAAGCACTCGTGCGCAAAACTGACAGCGGTGTGTTATCGCAAGCGGATAGCATCATGAACGTTGATATGCTGCAGCGCCTAGGCAGACCCCAAGATTTGCCGATCAGTGTATTGCCAATTATTGAGGGGCAAGCTCAGGCGCAGCAAAACATCACCATGGCACAGCTCGCAGCACTCACGGCCGAGTTGACGTTTCCGCTGGTGAATCAGCCGCACCAGAAGATTTTTGAAGACGTCGATTTACTTGATTTTCCGGGCTATCGCGGGCGCCTAGGCCTAGACTCTTTAACTGATATCAGCGGCGCACAAGCAAAGGATCACGTCGGCAATCCGATCGCCCAATTGTTATTACGCGGCAAAGTTGCGTATTTGTTTGAACGCTACACCGAATCGCAAGAGATGAACGTGTTGGTAGTGTGTACAGCCTCGCATAAGCAATCTGATGTGACCGAGGTTGGTCCGGTGTTGTCGAAGTGGATCGAAAAAACTCAAGGTAAAACTGCTGAAGAGCGCGCACGCCGCGACCCCGGTTTGATTTGGGCGGTGACGATGTTTGACATTAAGATTAACGATTCGTTAACCAAAGATGAAGACATGCTGCACACGGTTTGGAATAATCTTGTACAGATGACCCTGCTTGAACGGTTTGGTGACCGCTCTTGGATGCAAGACTGGGCAAAAGGCGTCGAATTTAACAACACCTTTTTGGTGCGTAAGCCGCGCACTCCGGTTTCATTTTTAGATGTTGAGGGCGGACAAGAACGATCGATCACCCAAGCGGTGTCGGCGCAGTTATCCTTAATGGAAAAGACCTTCATCCAGGCGCCACTGATCGCAACACATGTCTCTGAACCTGCGCAGGCCTGGAGCGCCATGATGACCTTGAACGACGGAGGCATCGAGCGTTTAAGTCATTATTTGTCGAAAGTCTCAACACGCGAACTCAAGCTTGCGCGTATCAACGAACTGATGAACGAGATATTGCACGAGCTGATCGATAATCGTTTAGGGCGCTGGTTCCATCAAGAGGGCATGGGCGAGGTCGAGGCCAAACGTAAGATCGCTCAGCAAGTCGTGACTGCCTTAACACCACGCATTCGGCTGTTAGGTGAAATCCAAAAGCAACTGCAGTTGTCTGACAGTACTTTGCAAAGTCTGTACCTAGGTGCTGGGGTCGATCCACAAGACGACGTGTCTGAAGCAATCGCTGATACACCGTCTGCTGTCAACCTCGGGGATGATCCGTTTGGTTTGGGTGAGGGACTAGATCTGTTTGGTGATTCTGCAACAACACCTGAGAGTACAAAGAAAGTCGCCCCAACTGGTAGCGATGCCCGCTTTGCGAAGTTAGTCTTGAGTGCCTGGTTTGAGCATTTGCGGAGTGTGCCGAGTGATGAACGGTTATTAACGTATTTTGGTTTGCAAAAAGCCGTTGCTGAAATGCTTTGTGACGAGGTGCTGACCGCTGGCGCCCGTGTTGATTTACAAGATCAACTCTTTAAGGTGGTGAGCCGCACTGAACAAGTCGGTACCAAACGCGACAAACTCGTTGACCGACAAGTGCTGGCTGCAAAGACTGTCTTGGCAGATTTTATTGCCTGGCTAGGCTACATGGAGAAACCCGTGGAAAGTCGGCCTGAGAGCCGGGTGAACAAAGGACAAAAATTATTTGCACCACCGACTCGTATCGGTCAGGGCCAGCTGCCCGCGATTGGTAATGAAGCGATTGATCACACCCGAATTTATATGGGTGATTGGTTGGTGGGTCTCGCTCAGCTTGTCGTTGAGAACGCCGGTCATGACGGCGGGCGAGAAATTAAACCTGAACAAAATGCTGAACTTGGTGCCATGCTCGCTAAATTCAAAACTGCACAATTGACTGAACAATGAAAAAAACCTTACCAGAGCTCAAACCTGCGCTCAACCAAGTCCCCGGTTACGGACTTTTAACCCTTCAAGGTTGGGAGACACCTGCTGCGTCGCTGGATTCTAGTTACGAGGTATGCGTTCAACGTAATCAAGACAGTCGTTTCTTAGGGGCCGATAAAAAGTGGACCGCCACACAAACTTGGCATCAAGTGGATGCGATCGAGAGTCAAAATGAGTTTGTGGCGCTTACACTTGGCCCGAATGTCGTTGATCCCCTGGTTCAGAACCCACAGATGACCTATCTGTTGCAAGCTCGGTACGGACAAGAACTTGCACAAGGGGTGATGCGGATTCGAGAGGGTGTTCTATCGTCACACGCTTCTGGGCTAACTGGCGAAGCGGTATCGCGCATCGCGAAACCACCGGAAGTTGCAACGCCGGCGGTGGCAACAATAACCGAGGCGGTACCCGCTGCTGCAACGAGTTCGGTGTCAGAGCCAGTCACTCAATCAAAGAATAAGTCATCATCTGCGATGCTCATTGCAGCGATTGTGGTGTTGTTGCTCATCGCCGCGTACTTTGGCTGGCGCTGGTATCAAAATCAACAGCAAGTGGTCGTCGCGCCGCCACCCGCAGCGGTGGTGACTACGCCACTAGCACCTACACCGCCCGCTGAACCCGTGGCTGAACCGCCGGTTGCGCCACCACCACCTGAACCCGTGGCTGAACCGCCGGTTGCGCCTAAACCGCCAGCTGAACCCGTGACCGAACCGCCGGTTGCGCCTAAACCGCCAGCTGAACCCGTGGCTGAACCGCCGGTTACGCCACCACCGCCTGAACCCGTGGTTGAACCGCCAGTTGCGCCTAAACCGCCAGCTGAACCCGTGGCTGAACCGGCAGTTGCGCCACCACGACCTGGACCCGTGGCTGCACCGCCAGTTGCGTCACCACCACCGCCACCACCTGAACCTGCGCCTGCGCCAACGGTTCCCATGACTTTGCCGCCGCCTACAACTTCTGCGGCAGCCTGCAGCAGCGAAGCACTTGCTGCCACCAAGAATGACTTGTCGTTTATTCAGGCTTGTCTAAGAACCACTCCTGATACAGGGAAAGTATTAGCCGTGATTGAGTCGGCCAAGACGGCAAAGCGTTGCGATGTTGTACATCGTTTATATGCGTTTAAAGGGCAAGCAGGTGATGTGGTGATTGCGCTGGCTTACGCCAAAGAGTTTGATCCTAAATTCTTTACTGCCGGGTGTGTGACCGCCGCTGATAAAAATACAGCTCTGTACTGGTACGACTTGGTACTTGCAAGAGATGCGAATCACGCTGAGGCAAAAGAGCGCGCCGAGGCCTTAAGGAAATAAGACAACGTCTTGGTGCTTAACGGTCAGACGCAAAGAGGAAACGGAATGAAATGTTTAACTAGAATCGGCTTGAGTGCGGCCCTGCTGTTTGGGCTGAGTTTTAATGTGCTTGCTTCGAATAAGCCCTTATTGCAGGCGGGCAAAAAGACGTTGTATCAACGAGTCTTGACGACCCCTGGCTGTAAATTGGTGGTCAAACCTGGCGACCAATCGGGCGCTGCACAAGAGGCCTTTAGCCGTTATTACGTATATCAACGTCAACAGGCCACTGGTAAAGAATGGATCGAAGTTGGGACTGACACGGTAGGCAAAAAAATTGGCTGGCTAGATAGTGCTTGCACTGTTGAGTGGAAGATGCAAATGTCATTGGCTTTCACCAATCCAGCCGGTCGAGATTTGGCCTTGTTTTTTAAAGATCGCACAAGTATTGAAAAGATTGCCGATTCTGCAATACCCGCCCAAACTTACGCACCAATTTTAGAGAACATGAAAAAGACTGGACGTGATCCAGCGGTGGTGGCGCGCGAGCCCGAGTTGTTTGTCGACTTAAAGAAGAATTTTTATTTGTTACCGATTTTGCAAGCTGAAGAGATTAAGTCTGATGCGGGCTTTGATCTTCGATTACTCGAAGTCGCTTCGGTCAGCAAGCAAGATCCTAGCGCGAACCCCGCCACGAGTCCTCAGGTCGTGCAAAGCTCAATCAAGGCCTTTAACGCCGGCGTTGTGTTTGTAGTGGACTCAACGTTGTCGATGGATCCCTACATCGAGCGTACCCGTGAGGCGGTGCGCAATGTTTACAGCAGAATGGAAAAAGAACAGCTTGGCGACAGAGTGAAGTTTGGGATGGTCGCGTATCGATCGAGTATTAAAGCCGTGCCTGGACTTGAGTACGTTTCTAAAATGTATGTGGATCCCACCAAAGTCAAAGATGGCGCAGATTTTTTAGCGAAGATGAAAGGCCTGAAGGCCACGAAGGTGTCGAGCGCGAAGTTTGATGAAGATCCCTATGCGGGCGTATATGACGCGTTGTTTAACATCAACTGGAACGAATTTGGTGCACGCTATATCGTGTTGGTCAGCGATGCGGGTGCAATAGATAGTCATGACCCTCTATCCTCAACCGGCTTAAACGCCGAGCGTTTGCGCGAGTTCGCCAAAGAAAAGGGTGTTGCGATCTATGTGGTGCACCTCAAGACCCCAGCGGGTTCGCAAAATCACGCATCTGCGAAACGGCAATACGACGTGTTATCGTTTAACGCAGTCGCGAATATGTCTTTTTATTTTCCTGTTGAGTCCGGTAGCGTAAGCGCGTTTGGTCAGGCGATCGATACGATGGGTGCGTCGTTGGTCAACCATATTAAAATGGCCTCAACGGGCGAAGTGGTTGCGGGCAGTGCTGCAACTGCGACGGGCAATACACCGCCACCGCCCGCGGCCCCGGCTGTTGCACCAAGCGCTTTGGCTGCTCAAATTGCCCGAAGTACCGAGCTGATGGGGCGCGCCATGCAACTTGCCTACCTTGGTAATGTCACCAATGCAAAAGCGCCACCATTCTTTAAAGCCTGGATCAGTGATCGTGACTTAATTCAACAGAATTTGCCGACCACCGAGGTGCGGGTGCTGTTGACCAAGGCGCAGCTTAGCGATTTAAGCAGTGTGGTGC
>CAMCII010000085.1 GCA_945874505.1 Bordetella parapertussis
TCAAATCAGGTGTTACGAATCGTGCCAGTCGCTGAGCCCTGCGATCGTACCCTTGGCGACGGCACCTCGACATGACTAGGTCTTTTCTCCCAGCTGCGTTGTCTGTCGTCCTGACTGCTGTGACGCTCAATGGTTGCGCACTTCAGAAACGTCTCAAGCAGGCTGATACAGAGGCTTCACAGACCCGCCAGACGATTACACGTACGCAGTCAGCCTTTGAGGCTCGCACCAATAATCGAGCCCAGAAGCTCAAGGCTCAGCAGGTCGAAAAGCCCTGGCTCACGAGTCGCGCTGTTCCACTGTCGCGTGAGGTCACGTTGCCGGTCGCGCTGCGCGCCAAGGTCAACACTACCATGCTGTATCGCGGGGGCAAAAGTGATCTTGTGTTGTTGGCCGAGAGAATCACTCAAGCGACGGGTGTGCCGGTACAGATTAAGCCCGAAGCACTATTGCCGGCCGAGAGCTTCTTGCCTCGACTCAGCCTTGGTGCGATCACACCTGTTGCGGTGATGCCTCATCAAGTTTTACTCGAGATGGGCCCGCAGCCACTTCCCAAGATTCTTGATCAAATTTCAAAGCGTTTGAATCTGAGTTGGCGTTTTTACAATGGCGCAATCGAGTTCTATCGAACGCAGACCCAAGTGTTTGATGTGAGATCGTTGACGCTTTCTGCTCAGGCTGACGCTCGACTGGGTCGAGGCGCTAGCGCCAAGACAGGTGGCTTTGACAGTACCTCGAGCACTTCGCTCAAGAGCACCGAGCAACATGCGCTTGAGGCAATTAAGTTACGCCTTGAGCCGTTTTTAACGCGTGCGGGTGTCGTAGCCGCGCAACCTGGCGCGTTAAGCTCGTTGATTGTGACCGATACTCCCGAGGCACTACAGGCGGTCAGTCGCTTCATCGAGCGCGAAAACCGCACGTTAACGCGTCGAGTCCGTTTAATTTTTGAAGAGATCTCTCTGCAAACGCACGAAGATCTAGAGCTCGGTCTCGATTGGGATGCGTTGTTGACGCAAGGCAACTTTGCTGCGGCCTTGTCTGCCCCTGTTGCGGGTGCGGGCGTTGGAGTGGCCCGAGCCGCGCTTGACGCTGCCCATGGCCCCATGCAGTCCTCCAAGCTAATTGTAAGTGCATTGGCCAAGTACGGCACCGTCGTACGTCACGTGTCGATGCCAGTGCTCACACTCAACAGACGTCCGGTGACTCACGCTATCCGCACAACCTTTTCGTACATCGATCAGGTGAAAACGTCAGGAGGTAGTGCATCGGGCGTACTCGGTGCAGGTAGTGGCCAGCCCTCGATGTCAATTAGTCAAAAAGAAGAAACCGTTGGGTCCTTTTTGACTCTAGTGCCAGATGCCCAAGATGATGGACAGATCTTACTATCGCTTGCCTATGACAACACGGTTGCGCAACCACTTAAAACGCTCACCATTGGCGAGCAAAGCAGTCGCATGCAGATTCAGCAAATCACCATCGACGGTAATGGCACCGTGCAACAGGTTGCATTGCGATCTGGTCAGCCGATGTTAGTGTCTGGCTTTGAGCAACGGCAAGGTGGGGCAGATCGGGCACGTTTAAGTGCCGATGCGCCGATCGTCTTTGGTGGAAGCGATCGCGTCAAACATAGCAAGACGATTACGCTGATTGTGATCACTGCTCAAGTTGAAGAGGGCTTTTAACGTGAACGCCTCGTCTGATCGTTCGTCAACCCATCGAGTCAAACCGCTTTCCAAAACAGTGGTTGTGCGTAATGCCTTTGGCCAACCGGTGATTTTTGGTATGGATTGGACTGCAGTGGTGGGCGGTCAACCCTTAAAGCTGGCAAGAAAGCGTGCGCGCCTGCTGCGTGCCACGCACTATTTGCTCATTGGTGCACCCGCAATGACCGTCGGGTGCGCGCAGCTCGAGCGGCAGTACTTTGCGCAGTCTTGCGGAATCTACTCGGCTGCAGCACTATTTTCTGTTGCTTACCCCAGCGCGGCAGTTGCCTGCCTTGTGCGTTTTGAAGAGGGCGGCTGCTGGATGGTGGCGTCGCATTCGGGTTCGATCATCTCGGCCACAGACCGTTGGTTTGTGGATGCTTCAGCAGCCTTGGATGCGCTCAATACGATTCGCCTGCGTTTTCCAAATTTGGTGGTGTATGAAGAGCTCGTAGCAAGTTCGGCGCAACTGCCAGTTTGGCTGAATGATAAGTGCTCAGAGCAGGCGCGCGTCTCTGCGTATCAGGCTGCGCGGCTGGGGGGCACGTCTCGTGCTGTAGCACTGACGCTCATTGTGGTGACGGGTGTTTGGATCAACCTGGTTCAGCAAAGTTCTGAAGAGGGTACAAACGTGACTCAGGCGCACCCCGGTCAGCGCTGGCTCGACACGATGAACCAATACGCCCAGCAACATCCGGTGCACGGTTTTGCGGATCTGATGCGAGTGATGACAGCTTGGCGTCGCGTTCCATTTGATCCTGCAGGATGGCAACTTTTGCGAGTGCAGTGCGAGCCCGTGTTGAGCGATTGGTCGTGTGCGGCACATTATCGTCGGCAGCACCGCTTTGCGTTAAATCAGCATCTTGTGGCCGCCAAGCCAGGTGATTGGGAGTTTCACGCTGTGGCGCTTGATCGCGCCACGTTGACTTGGAGTCTGCTGCAAGCTGGGCAGCCATTAGATTTTTCTCAAGAACCTTTGCGCGTTGATTGGATGACAAGCTTACAGCGATTGAGTCCTTTATTTGAACATATTCAACTTGGGCTTGCCGCCAAGCTGCCAACCAATGCACCGGTTGATGCGCAAGGTCGTGTACTTGAACGGCCTACGGGTTTACCAAATTGGCACCAGCGCTCGCTTGCCCTAAAAGGTCCGCTGCGCGCGATGACTGCGTTGCAAGAGTTGACCGCGCCGGTCCGTTGGCGCAGTGCGACGCTTGAGGTCGGTAATATTTCAGGGCAAGAACTGACGCGCAGTGCCTTGGTCGTACAACTGATCGGAGACCTGTTTGAACACATCCCATAATAAGTCTGTGAGCCTTCTTGGGCGATTTTTAGGTGTTGCCGCTATAGCATTGTTATTTCATGGCGCTGCAGCCTTGGCGCGCGAACATACCACTCAACAATCGACGATTGACGAGTTATTGCGACTTGACTCGCAGGCTGCCTTATTGGCAGCCAGAAAAAATATTTTCGGGATGACACAGCACCCTCAAGCGGGTTCTGGCACAGACGCGGTTCGCCCTGATAGCAATCAGGTATTAGCCATTTACGGCATCGGCAAACTTTTGACCGCCGAGGTGCTCTTAGATTCAGAGCCCCATGTATTTAGACATTCGCGCGCTAGACCCATATGGGGATCATCGTTGCAATACAGACTTGAACGAATTTTGCCACCTTGCGTGTATTTAAAAAAATCCGGTCAAGCGCAGGTCATCTGTTTGCGTAAAGGCCCTTAACTGAAAGCCACTGTAGTTCTGACGTGACGAAAAGAGGATTTTTTCACGATGCTCAATCGATTAGTCAATCGCGCACAAACTGAAATCGCAACTTACGCACCAGCATATGTTGCGATCCCCACACGCGAAGCCTTAATGCAGCTATCGCCGGCTTTTGTGCGCTCACTCGCGCATGAGTTTGCTGTGCTCGGCTTACAAGGGCGAGTGTGCCCAGTATGTTTTTCGGATGGCAGTGCTGGTGTGTTTACACTGCTTGAGTATTGCTACGACGATCAGACGCGCGCGGTGCTTGACTTGCTCAGGCGTCGAGGATTGCGTTTGAACGAGCCGCAGCTTTTCGTGTTGCCCCCGGCACTGTTGCTAGCGATTGATAAGTCTGCAGACGAACACAGCGGCGCAGCCTCTAATGTTTACACAGACCGACAGACTCAACAGGGTGCGCTATCAGCGGCTTTTGATGCGGTATTGCGCTGGGGGGTTATGCGTCAGGCAAGCGACATCCACTTTAACGTCAATCGCAATCGCTATTCATCACCGGTGTTCTTTACCCTAGCCGGGCGCTATGTGTCGCCACCCGAATTCTCTAACCTTCCCACATCAACCGTGCTCGACATGCTCGCAGTCGCATGGATGGATGTTGAGGGTGGTAACGGCGCCGTGTTTGATCCGATGATCGAGCAACAAGGGCGCTTGAATCGTACCGTCGATGGCCAAAAGTTGCTGCTTCGGTGGGCTTCGCTCGCGACCGATGTCGGCCCTTCGGTATGTCTGCGGCTGTTAGTGATGGATGAGTCCAAACTGACTCCAGACCTTCGGGCGTTAGGGTACTTGCCCGAGCAAATATCACTGTTTGAAAGGCTTGAACTCACCGACGGTGGTGCTGTTGTGTTAGCCGGTACCGTGGGTTGCGGAAAATCGACCACGATTGCAACCCTGATGCGGGCGATTGCTGCTGAGCGTAAAGTCATTACCCTCGAGGATCCGGCCGAGTACTTGATCCCCAATGCACTGCAAAATACAGTCTGCAGAAGTTTTTCAGAGCAAGATGAACACGCCTTTGATGCCAAGCTCAAAGCGATCAAGCGTTCGGCTATGAACGATTTGCTGATTGGTGAAATCAGGGATCACACGACAGGCCGCGCTTTTATGGATTTGGCCGCGTGCGGCGTGAACCTTTACACGACGGTGCACGCAGGGTCGGCGCTATTGATACCCGATCGGTTAGCGTCAAGCTTTATTGGTGTTGCCCGAGATTTGTTAGCGACACCAGGCGTGCTCAAGCTGTTGGTATTTCAGGCGTTGATGGTCAAACTTTGCCCCAGTTGCTCGCTGACAATTGAGCAAGCGCGGCAGCATCCTCAGTGGCGAGGCGTTGCAACGCAAGCGGGCAGTGAAGACAGGCTAGACCTTTGGCTCAATAGTCTAGAGTCACACTTCGGTGTATCGCGAGGGACTCTCAGATTTCGCAATGAGCAGGCCTGCTCAAAGTGTGATCACTCAATTTCGAGTTTGCGCGGTACGGCAGGGCGTACTGTTGTAGCCGAAATGATTGAACCGCTGCGCGAGCCAGCGTTTCTCGAAGGTGTTAAGAACAAAGACGGTGTTGGCCTCTATCGCTGGTTTTCCGAAAGAAGTCAGCAGGCGCTCCTTGCCTGCGAGCCGCAACGTCAATCGGCTCGGCAAATTGCGATGTACAAAATGGCACAAGGAATTTTGGACCCTCGCGATGTCCAGGCGCGTTTTGGTGGCTTTGATGCGACGGTCTTGCAGCGAGGCACTCGTGCGTAAGGCGCTGTCTAGACTGAAAGAGTATTGTCGGGCGACGCAATGCTCGGGCTGGCGTATGCGTGTGGCTGCGCATCAGTTTCGTTCGTTACGCGCGGATTACTATGATTATCTAGCAGAGATGATTGCAATGACCTCAGGGGCCAAAACGCTGCTGAGTATTTTTGAAGATGATGCGAAGCGCTACCGGGGGCTCGGCGCACGGGGTGTTCTCTCGCGTCACTGGGCGCAGCAATTTCCTAAAAGTGGTGGCGATCTGTTCACTACTTGGTTTGGTTCGTTGCCAACAGAAGATCTGGTAGCCGTGCAGGCTGCCCAATATGCTGGCTCGGGAGCCTTGACGCAGACGTTACGGCAGTTGGCGGCGGTTGTGCGCACCACCGACGCAGCGAGTCAGGCGTTTATTCAAACCGTATGGGTCGGTTTGGTTGGCATGGTGGTGGCAATTTGTGCGGTATTTTCGATTCCTGTTTTTACTGCAGATCATTTGGCACGTGTTTTTTCTGAAGTGCCACCCGAGCTTTATGAGCCCTGGTCGCGTGCACTGTTTGCCACCTCTGAGTGGTTAAAGCTCTTGTGGCCCTTATTGTTGTTTTTGGCTGTAGGGGGCGGGACGACGGCGATTTGGTCGTTGCGCCATTGGTGCGGTGCTGGTCGCGGCTTCGCTGACAAATGGGGTATTTGGCGCTTGTATCGCGTGGTGCAAGCGGTCAGATTTTTGTCATTGTTGGCGGTCTTGCTCAAGCCCCGCGGTAACACTAGTGCGCGGTTGCGCGAAGCGCTCTTGATCCAGCACCGAGGCGCTTTGCCTTGGCTCAATCATCATCTTGAAAAAATGCTCGTGCGTATTGATGCCGGCGCCTTGGCGATCGAGGCGCTAAATACCGGCTTAATTGATCGTGAAACATGGTGGTACTTCACCGATATGGTGCATACGCTGGGGCTCGATGAGGGCTTGCAACGAACCAAACATCGATTGTCAGTGCACACCGTGCAGCGATTGCAAAGGCAGGCGATGAGTTTGCGTTGGCTGTTACTGCTTGCAGCCGTTGCGGCGGTATTCGCGATCGCGTTTTGGCATTTTCGTGTGTTTGACGAACTCAGACAGTCTTTGAGTTTGCATTACGCACGTTGATGATTCTTGTTCGAGCGATTCAATCTCAGACAGTCTTTGAGTTTGCATGGTGCCCGTTGATGTTTCTAGTTTGATCTATTTAATCTGTTTAATTTCGGAGTTCGTAAGATGAATCAACCCTTTTTGATGCAAATTGACGATTTGGTCGTCAGTTTGCTACGACCATTTGTTGCGTTGCATGGGCAACGCGCGCGACGCTTTGCTGCGCAACGAGGATTTTCGTTAATCGAGATTTCGATCGTGACCACGCTCATGATGTTGATCGCAATTATCGGAATTCCGGCGATTCAAGGGTATGTGATTGAAAACAAAGTGCCCCGCGTCGCCGAAGAGATGCAGCGGTTTGTTGCACGAATGAAAGCGAATACCAATGGCTTTGGTGCGAGCCCATATCTAGGGCTGGATAGCGGTGCTTTGGCCAACGCGTTGCGCTCTTCGAGCGTGGTGTCAGTGACTGGCTTTGGGCCTCGCGCAAGCGTCGCCCATGGTTTGGGTGGTACGGGGCATTCTGGGCGAGGGGTGATCTCTGTCGAGCCGCAAGCGGTGGCCGGAGGGTCGAGTGGTTCGGCTTTTTCTCTGACCTTAAATGATGTCAATCAGGCGGCTTGCCCTGCACTCGCCTCTATTTTGCAACGCTTGGCCGAGGTAGTGACGATTGCTGGGGCCAGCGGCCCGATGATGGTGAAGAACACCTTGACCGAACCAGCGATGCCTTACAACCCCGTGTTGGCTGACGCCCAGTGCGTGAGCGGCGATCGCAACACCTTTGTTTTTACTATCCGCTAGTCATGCGCGACATTAAGCCAGCAGGCGGTTTTGCCTTACTCGAACTGATTATCGCCATGGCGCTGGCCTCGTTGCTCGCGCTTTGGGGTGGGTCATTCTGGATGCAGCAGGCTGAAGATGCGGCAGCTCAGTCCACCGGAATGTGGCTGCTGACGCTTAAAAAAGCGGTTGATCAAATGCTTGTGCGTCAGGCTGATCTGTTGGTGGGGATCGTGCAGGCAGAGCCAGGCGGATCAGGCTATCGCGATATCTGGCATCCTACGATTGCAGAATTGATTGCTGCGGGGCACTTGTCAACAGGCTTTCCGGGCAGACCTGCCTTGGGGTATGAGGCGCGGGTGCGCGTGTTTACGCCCCAAGGGGCGTGCCTCACAAGAGGTTGCAAAATTGAAGCCTTGGTCTGGGCGCAACCTGTTGCCGGGCAGCTGCGCCAGGCCAATGACACCAACCGGCTCGGAAAGCTGTTGACGGCTCTCGAAGGGCAGGGGGCCTCAGTTCATCCATTTTTGCCGCAGCGTATCAAGGGTTCAGTGGTTGATCGACCGAACCCCCCAAGCGCTGAACTCGCACCCTTACCAATCGGTACGATTGCCGCCCTGAGCCTTTACGACTCGACGCAGTACGCCCATTTTGTGCGGCAGAACGACCTGCGCGATACTGTCCTCAAGGGAAAGCTTGAGGTGGCTCAAGAGATCAGCACGCCGGCGGATGTCGTGACAGGTGCTTCAATGCGTGCTGGTTCTCGGATCTCGGCCGGCGAGTATCTGCAGGTCGGTGCGTTGGCGGTTGAGGGCGGCGTGTGTGAGGCGCAGGGGTTGATTGCTCGGGGTGCAGATGGCAATCTCTTGTCATGCCATCAGGGACGGTGGCAGCTTTCTGGTGTCAGTTTTGGAGGTGCCTATCTGACACATAGTTGGCGTTCTTGCCAGGGCAATCAACATTTGGCAGAGTTTTTTTTCTGGAATCAGAGTGACGTCAGCATGGTCAATCCCAAAACGGGTCAATGTAATTGCCCGGCGGGGTTTTCGCCGATGCTGCTTGCGGCCTGGGGCTTCAAAGACCATCAATCGGGTGAATATCGCAGCTTTATGTGTCTGCGGTAGCTCCAAGGGCGGGTTCGGGCATAGCCTTTATACTAGGGGCTTAAATTCAAAGGGTTGCATCGTTTTGGCGGTGTGACGGTCTGCTTACTTTATTTCAGTGCTGCGCGATGAAAACGTCCGAAATCCGTCAAAAATTTTTGCAATATTTTCAGTCTCAGGGGCATACAGTTGTTGCCTCTTCGTCACTGGTACCTGGTAACGATCCAACCCTGTTGTTCACCAACTCGGGCATGGTGCAGTTCAAAGACGTTTTTACCGGTAAAGACTCGCGCCCATACACACGCGCCACCTCTTCACAGCGCAGTGTGCGTGCGGGTGGTAAGCACAACGACCTTGAAAATGTTGGCTACACGGCACGACATCACACCTTTTTTGAGATGTTGGGCAACTTCAGCTTTGGTGATTATTTCAAGCACGATGCCATCAAGTTTGCCTGGGCGATGCTGACGCAGGTCTATGCGTTGCCTAAAGAAAAACTTTGGGTGACCGTCTATCAAGAGGACGACGAGGCTTATGGGATCTGGCAGAACGAGATCGGGGTCCCCGCCGAGCGCATCATCCGGATTGGCGATAACAAGGGCGCACGTTACGCCTCAGATAATTTTTGGCAAATGGCGGATACGGGTCCTTGCGGCCCTTGCACCGAAATTTTTTACGATCATGGCCCTGAAATTTGGGGTGGCCCACCAGGCTCGCCCGAGCAAGATGGCGATCGATTTATTGAGATCTGGAACCTCGTCTTTATGCAGTTCGAGCGCGATGCAGCGGGTACGTTGACACCGCTTCCGAAGCCCTGCGTCGATACCGGGATGGGGCTCGAGCGTCTGGCTGCAGTGTTACAGCATGTGCACTCAAATTACGAGATTGATCTGTTTGTGGCGCTGATCGCTGCCGCGTCACGTGAAACGGGTTGCAAAGACTTGGCGCATAACTCGCTCAGGGTGATTGCGGATCACATTCGTGCCTGCAGCTTTTTGATCGTCGATGGCGTGATCCCAAGTAACGAAGGGCGGGGCTATGTGTTGCGGCGTATCGTGCGCCGTGCTTTGCGTCATGGCTACAAACTGGGGCAAACCAAGCCGTTCTTTTATTTGTTGGTCAAAGATCTCGTCAAAGAGATGGGTGAGGCTTACCCCGAGTTAGCAAAAACGGCGAGTCGGGTCGAGCAAGTGCTGCGCCAAGAAGAAGAGCGTTTTGGCGAAACCCTTGAGCACGGCATGAAAATTCTAGATGTCGCACTCGGAGCCTTGCCTGTGGCCAAACCAGGTAGCCCAACTTTGCCAACGCTCGATGGCAATACTGTGTTTACGCTATACGACACCTACGGATTCCCTTTTGATCTGACGGCTGATATTTGTCGCGAGCGCAATGTCGAGGTCGATGAAGCTGGCTTTGACAAGGCGATGGATCGCCAGCGCGATCAAGCGCGTGCCGCCGGTAAATTCAAAATGGCCGAGGGCTTGGTCTACCAGGGGGCACTGACCCAATTTGAAGGGTATGAACAGCTGCGAACTGAAGCAAAGGTGTTAGCGCTGTATGTGGGCGGTGCACCTGTTGAGCAAATTTCGGCGGGCCAGGACGCGATCGTGGTGCTTGACACTACGCCGTTTTACGCCGAGTCGGGTGGGCAGGTTGGTGATACGGGTCAGTTGCTTGGTGCGAACGGTACGGCCACTTTTACCGTTTTCGATACACAAAAAATTCAACCCAACGTGTTTGGCCATCACGGCAAACTCAGCGCTGGCACTCTCAAACTTGGGCAAGTGGTTAGCGCTCAGGTAAACACCGAGTATCGCGCTCGCACAGTGCGTAATCACTCGGCCACACACCTGATGCATAAAGCCTTGCGCGAAGTGTTGGGCAGCCATGTGCAGCAGCGCGGTTCCTTGGTGGATGCTGATAAAACTCGCTTCGACTTTGCACACGATGCACCGATCTCTGATGCTGATATCGCCAAAGTCGAGACCCTGGTCAACGCTGAGGTGCTGGCAAACAACGCCGCGCAGGCCCAAGTGATGTCGTACGACGATGCCGTCAAGGGCGGCGCCATGGCCTTGTTTGGCGAAAAATACGGCGATACCGTGCGCGTGCTTGATATCGGGTTTTCACGCGAATTGTGTGGCGGCACCCACGTTTCCCGTACTGGCGATATCGGTTTGTTTAAAGTCGTCTCTGAAGGTGGTGTGGCTGCCGGTGTGCGACGCATCGAAGCCGTCACGGGGGGCAATGCCTTAGCCTGGGTACAAAATCTGAATGCGACCGCACAGCGCGCTGCAGCGGCACTCAAAACACAGCCAGCTGAACTGCCCGAGCGTATTGCACTTCTTCAAGAGCAACTCAAGGCAGTTGAAAAAGAACTCGAGCAAGCGCGTGCCAAACTGGCTTCAAGCGCCGGTAATGCGTTAACGGATCAGGCGCTCACACTGGTCACAGGGTTCAAGCTGTTGGTCACCGAAGTGCAGGGCGTTGATCCCAAAGATTTACGCTCGATGGTTGATCAGCTCAAAGATCGCCTTAAATCTGCCGTGGTGTTGTTGGCCGCGCGCTCGGCCGATGGCAAAATTAGTTTGGTGGGCGGCGTGACCGCCGATTTGTCGGGCAAGCTCAAAGCCGGCGATCTAGTGGGTTTTGTGGCCACGCAGGTTGGTGGCAAAGGCGGCGGGCGCCCCGACATGGCGATGGGTGGTGGCACCGATTTAGCGGCACTGTCGGGCGCTTTGGCTAGCGTGAAAGCGTGGGTTGAGTCGCATGGCTGACACTTCTTCAGACAGCACCCCCGAGTTTCAGCACACCGTTGATGCGGTAGGGCTTGCATGCCCGCTGCCAATTTTGCGGGCAAAAAAAGCACTTGCCACAATCTTGCCGGGCGAGGTCTTACGTGTGATCACGACTGATCGCGGCGCGGTACGCGATTTTCAGGCCTTTTGCCGGCAAACCGGAAACGAGTTGTTGACTCAAGTCGATGAGGTTGAGCGGGTCACGCATTACCTGAAACGGCGCTTGAAGCCGGTGGCGACAACGGCCTAGTCCTTTCGGTCAAAGCCGCAAGCTACACCCC